>JAFYAC010000098.1 GCA_017540905.1 Kiritimatiellia bacterium
GGGGCCGCGGGTTTTGTGTTGCGCGGAGGGCGGAGGTTCGGTAGAAAGGCGGGCAACTGTTTACGGGCAACCAAATCCAGAGGAACCGCCATGGCTGAACAATTGCAACATCTGATCGACCGGATCCGCCAGGAAGGGGTCGAAAACGGGGAGAAAACCGCCGAGGCTCTCATCGCCGACGCGAAGAAGAAGGCCGCCGCCATCGTCGCCGAGGCCCAGAAGAAGGCCCAGGAAGCCACCGCCAAGGCCGAGGCCGATGCCAAGGCGTTCGCCGAACGCGGCCGCCAGACCCTCCAGCAGGCCGCCCGCGATCTGCTCATCAGCATCGGCGGAAGCGTCGGGCGCGTGGTATCGGGCGTCGTGGACGCGAAGGTCGGCGCCGCCCTCACCCCGGAAACGGTCGGCCAGATGCTCGTGAAGCTGGCCGCGTCCTACGGGTCGGCCGAGAATCTCACCGTCGCCCTCGGGGAGGCGGACGCCGCCGCGCTCAAGGGCGGGGTCTCGAAGGAGGTCAACGACATGCTCGCCAAGGGTCTCCAGATCGAGAGCGACCGGGAGATCTTCAAGGGCTTCCGCCTCGGCACGAAGGGCGGCCAGGTGTTCCACGATTTCACGAAGGAAGCGATCGCGGAGTCGCTGGCGAATTTCCTGCGTCCGGATCTCGCGGACGTGGTGAAGAAGGCGGCGAAGGAATAGGGGGCCGGTCGCGATGGGCGGCTATCTTTATCTGGTGTCGTCGCTGCCGGCGCTTTCGCCGGACCAGGCGCCGCCGCTGTCGCCGGACGAGTTCCGGTTCCACTGCCAGGGGGTGCTCTCCTCCGAGGATCTCGCGGAGCTGGATGCGGTGCTGCAGGGGCGCCCCGGCGACGGGCATAGCAGCTTCTGCAGGGAGTGGGCGGCCGCGGACACGCAGATCCGCAACAGCGTGGCGAAGGCCCGCGGGGCGAAGCTGGGGGTGGAGGCGAAGCCGTTCCTGAAGAGCCACTCGGGCTACCGGGTGTGGCTGGACAAGGAGGTCTCGGACGCGCTCGCGAAGGCGAATCCGCTGGCGTGCGAGATCGCGCTGGACGGCGCCCGCTGGAAGGTGGTCGACGACCTCGCCCGCGCGGATGCGCAGGGCCTGGCCGCGGTGCTGGCGTTCGCGGTGAAGCTGCGCCTGGCGTCGCGCTGGGGGGCGATGGAGGAGGCGGCCGGACGGGCGCGCCTGGACGGTTTGGTGGAGCAACTGGAACGCGACGCGGAGAAGAGCGGCGCGACGGATTTCAAATAGACGGAAGGCGGTTCGGACATGAGCGAAAATATCGGCAAGATCGTTGGCGTCAACGGCAACCTGATCACGGTGCGCTTCGAGGAGGCCATCACGCAGAACGAGGTGGGCTATGCGCGCACGGGCGGCATCGGCCTGCGGGCGGAGGTGATCCGCATCCGCGGCGACCGCGCGGAGATGCAGGTGTTCGAGGACACGGCGGGGCTGAAGGTCGGCGACGACGTGGTGTTCAGCGGCAACCTGCTCTCGGTGGAGCTGGGTCCGGGCCTGCTGGGCCAGGTGTTCGACGGGTTGCAGAATCCGCTGCCGAAGCTGGCGGAGCAGTGCGGGTTCTTCCTGCAGCGCGGGACGTACCTGCAGGCGCTGGACCGCGAACGCAAGTGGGACTACACGCCCGTCGCCAAGAAGGGCGACGAGGTGCAGGCCGGCGACACGATCGGCACGGTCCCGGAAGGCATCTTCACGCACCGCATCATGGTCCCCTTCCGCCTCTCCGGCAAGTACACGGTGGAGGAGACGGTCGCCGCCGGTTCCTACGGCATCGAGACGGTCGTCGCCAAGCTCAAGGACGCGCGCGGCACGCTGGTCGACGTGACGATGGTCCAGGTCTGGCCCGTCAAGGTCCCCATCAAGGCCTACTCGGAACGCCTCCGCCCGGTCGAGCCGCTGGTCACGAAGGTCCGCATCATCGACACGTTCTTCCCGGTCGCCCGCGGCGGCGTCTACTGCATCCCGGGCCCCTTCGGCGCGGGCAAGACGGTCCTGCAGCAGATCACGAGCAAGTACGCGGACGTGGACATCGTGCTGGTCGCGGCCTGCGGCGAGCGCGCGGGCGAAGTGGTGGAAACCCTCCGCGAGTTCCCGGAACTGACGGACCCGCGCACGGGCCGCAGCCTGATGGAACGCACGATGATCGTCTGCAACACGTCCTCCATGCCGGTGGCCGCGCGCGAAGCGTCGGTGTACACGGCGGTGACGATCTGCGAATACTACCGCCAGATGGGCCTGAACGTGCTGCTGCTGGCCGACTCCACCAGCCGCTGGGCGCAGGCCCTGCGCGAAATGAGCGGCCGCCTGGAGGAAATCCCGGGCGAGGAAGCCTTCCCGGCCTACCTCGAATCGACCATCGCCTCCTTCTACGAGCGCGGCGGCGTCGTCCGCCTCCGCGACGGCAGCACCGGGTCGGTGACCATCGGCGGCACCGTCTCCCCGGCCGGCGGCAACTTCGACGAGCCCGTGACGCAGGCCACCCTCAAGGTCGTCGGCGCCTTCCACGGCCTCAACCGCGAGCGTTCCGACGCCCGCCGCTATCCCGCCATCCATCCCCTCGACTCCTGGAGCCGCTACGCCGGCGTCGTCGACGCCCGGCAGGTGGCCGACGCCCGCCGAATCCTGCGCCAGGGCAGCGAAGTCAACCAGATGATGAAGGTCGTCGGCGAGGAAGGCACCTCCATCGAGGATTTCGTCCTCTACCTCAAGAGCGAATACCTCGACGCCGCGTACCTCCAGCAGGACAGCTTCCACGACGTCGACGGCGCCACCAGCGCCGACCGTCAGCAGTACGTCTTCGGCAAGATCCACGGCATCCTCATGGCGACCGTCAAGTTCGCCGACAAGGACGCCGCCCGCAAGTGGTTCCTCCAGCTGACGAGCGTCACCAAGGACTGGAACCGCGTCGCCATGGACACGGATGAATTCAAGCAACTGGAGCGGCGCATCGACGCCATGCTCGCGGAGGTTTCGGAAAATGCATAAAGTCTATCACCGCATCGAACAAGTCGCCGGCAGCGTCATCACCGTCCGCGCCGACGGCGTCGCCTACGGCGAACTCGCCCAGGTCGTCGGCACCCTCGGCACCTCCCTCGCCCAGGTCATCCGCCTCGACGGCGAAAAAGTCTTCCTCCAGGTCTTCGCCGGCTCCCGCGGCATCGCCACCGACGCCCAGGTCCGCTTCCTCGGCCACAAGATGGACGTCTCCTTCACCGACGCCCTCCTCGGCCGCGTCTTCAACGGTTCCGGCGAACCCCGCGACAACGGCCCCGCCCTCGACGAGCACCGCATCGCCATCGGCGGCCCCTCCGTCAACCCCGCCAAGCGCATCATCCCCCGCAAGATGGTCCGCACCGGCATCCCGATGATCGACGTCTTCAACTCCCTCGTCGAGTCCCAGAAGCTCCCGATCTTCGCCGCCGCCGGCGAACCCTACAACCAGCTCCTCGCCCGCATCGCCCTCCAGGCCGAAGTCGACATCATCATCCTCGGCGGCATGGGCCTCAAGCACGACGACTACCTCCAGTTCCGCGACACCCTCGAAAAGAACGGCGCCCTTTCCCGCTCCATCCTCTTCATCCACACCGCCGCCGACCCCACCGTCGAGTGCCAGATGGTCCCCGACATCTCCCTCGCCGTCGCCGAACAGTTCGCCCTCCAGAACAAGCGCGTCCTGGTCCTCCTCACCGACATGACCTCCTTCGCCGACGCCCTCAAGGAAATCGCCATCACCATGGAACAGATTCCCGCCAACCGCGGCTACCCCGGCGACCTCTACTCCCAGCTCGCCTCTCGCTACGAAAAAGCCGTCGACTTCGAAGGCGCCGGGTCCATCACCATCCTCGCCGTCACCACCATGCCCGGCGACGACGTCACCCACCCCGTCCCCGACAACACCGGCTACATCACCGAGGGCCAGTTCTACCTCCGCAACGGCCGCATCGAGCCCTTCGGCTCCCTCTCCCGCTTGAAGCAGCAGGTCAACGGCCGCACGCGCGAAGACCACCGCACCGTCATGAACACCATGATCCAGCTCTACGCCTCCTACAAGGAGACCCTCGAAAAGCAGTCCATGGGCTTCCGCATGTCCGCCTGGGACCGCAAACTCCTCCGCTACGGCGAACGCTTCGAAAAAGAAATGATGGACCTGAGCGTCAACATCCCCCTCGAAGCCGCCCTCGACCTCGGCTGGCAGATCATGGCCGACTGCTTCGAACCCGAAGAAACCGGCATCTCCTCCAAACTCATCGAAAAATTCTGGCCGAAGAAGAACGCCTGAGTCCCCGCCCCCGGGAGGATCCGCCATGGGCAAAGTCAAAAACACCAAAACCGAACTGAAGGCGCAGCGCGACGCCCTCAAGCGCTACCAGCGCTACCTGCCCACCCTCCAGCTCAAGAAACAGCAGCTCCAGCTCGAAATCCGCAAAGTCGACCAGGCCGTCGCCGACAAGCGCGCCGAAGAAGAAGCCGCCCGCGACAACCTCTCCTCCTGGGTCAAACTCTACGCCGACGACATGGACTACCTCTCCTACATCGCCGTCGAGTCCATGGAAGTCGAACCCGGCAACATCGCCGGCGTCGCCGTCCGCACCCTCAAGGACCTCACCTTCCGCCGCACCGCCCCCGACCTCTGGGCCACCCCCGCGTGGATCGACTCCGGCCTCTCCACCCTCGAACAACTCTTCCGCCTCCGCATCGAGCGCCGCCTCCTCGAAGAACAGCACCGCCTCCTCGCCGAAGAACTTCGCACCACCTCCCAGCGCGTCAACCTCTTCGAAAAAGTCAAGATCCCCGAGTGCCGCGAAAACATCCGGCGCATCAACATCTTCATCGGCGACGAAAACACCTCCGCCGTCGTCCGCTCCAAGATCGCCAAAGGAAAGAGCGTCAAAAAAGCCCAGTCCGCCGAGGCCGGGGAAGGAGATGCCGCATGATCGTCCCGATGCTCAAACTCACCCTCCTCTGCCGCGCTGCCGACCGCGCCTCCGCCCTCGCCGCCCTGCGCGACCTCGGCGTCCTGCACGTCACCCCCTCCGTCGCCCCCTCCGGCGCCAACCTCGATGCCGCCCGCGCCAAGGCCGACCTGCTCAAGCGCGTCCTCGAAGCCATCCCCTCCAAGACCCCCGAAGGCGCCCAACAAACCGCCACCGACCCCGAAAAACTCGCCGCCGACCTCCAGGCCCTCATCGACACTCGCAAAACCGCTTCCGACCGCATCGAAGCCCTCCGCGCCGAAACCGCGCGCATCGCCCCCTTCGGCACATTCGACCCCGCCTCCATCCCCGCCCTCGCCGAAAAAGGCATCACCCTCAAACTCTACCGCGCCCCCCTCAAGGCCACCCCCGACCTCCCCGAAGGCGTCTGCGCCGAGCAGCTCGGCGTCCAGAAAACCGACGGCTACTGGGCCCTCTTCGCCTCCTCCGACTTCACCTGGACCGGTGCCGAAGAAATCCGCCTGCCCGAACACTCCCTTTCCGAGATGGAACAAACCATCTCCACCCTCACCGCCCAGCTCGCCGACGCCGAAAAACGCTTCGCCGCCGCCGCCGCCGACCGCCCCGCACTCGAAAAACTCCTTGCCGAGGCCGAATCCGCCGTCAAATTCGAAGAAGTCGCCTCCGGCATGGGCGACGCCGGCGTCGTCAATTACGTCACCGGCTTCATCCCCGCCCGCGACCTCCCCCGCGTCGAAACCGCCGCCGCCGAAAACGGCTGGGGCCTCCTCTCCGCCGAACCCGGACCCGAGGACGACGTCCCCGTCCTCCTCAAACAGCCCCGCTGGGCCCGCCCCATCCAGGCCGTCTTCGATGGCATCAACATCCTCCCCGGCTACAAAGAAGCCGACGTCTCCGTCGTCTTCATGCTCTTCTTCTCCCTCTTCTTCGCCATGATCATCGGCGATGCCGGCTACGGCCTCATCTTCCTCGCCCTGACCCTCCTCTTCGCGAAGAAAATGCCCGCCAACGCCCGGAACCTCCTCCTCGTCACCTCCTCCGCCACCATCGTCTGGGGCCTCATCACCGGCAGCGTTTTCGGCATCTCCCAGACCTGGCTCGCCGACCACGGCTTCGCCCGCCTCTGGCCCGCCTTCCTCAACCCCCTCAAAGAACGCGCCGCCCAGAACATCATGGGCATGTGCTTCCTCATCGGCGCCATCCAGATCACCATCGGCCACGTCTGGAACATCATCGACCTCGTCAAACAGAAATCCACCAAAGCCCTCGAACAACTCGGCTGGGTCTGCACCACCTGGTACATGTTCTTCATGGCCGACAACATGGTCATCGGCGGCAACATGGCCAAATACATCGGCTCCCCCGCGGCCCTCAAACCCTTCACCGGCTCCCCCCTCGACTACGTCTGCCTCACCGGCATCGTCCTCATCGCCCTCTTCATGATGAAGCCCAGCGAAATCAAAGACGGCTGGTTCAACCTCGCCCTCCTCCCCCTGAACATCATCAACAACTTCACCGACGTCGTCTCCTACGTCCGCCTGTATGCCGTCGGCGCCGCCGGCTTCGCCGTCGCCAACGCCTTCAACACCATGATCTTCGGCGGCGAAGTCACCCTCCTCTCCGGACTTCTCGGCGCCCTGTTCGCCTTCCTGGCGCACACCCTGAACATCCTCCTTTGCGTCATGGGCGTCCTCGTCCACGGCATCCGCCTCAACACCCTGGAATTCTCCAACCACAAAGGCATCTCGTGGAGCGGCGCCCCCTACCGTCCCTTCGCGCGGCCGCGGGAGACGGCGGTCCAGGGCTGACAATTTAAAAAAGAGGGCTACGGCCCGGAAACTCGAGGAGAAACGAAAATGGAAGAACAAGTTTGCATGGCCTTGGCCAAAGCGGGCGGACTGGCCGCCCTGGGTATTGCGGCGATCGGGTCGGCGCTGGGCGCCGGCACGGCGGGCGCGTCCTCCATCGGCGCGTGGAAAAAATGCTACGCGCAGAGCAAGGCGGCGCCCTTCATCCTGATCACCTTCATCGGCGCGCCCCTGTCGCAGACCATCTACGGCATGATCCTGATGAACACCATCATCGGCAAAGTGGCTGCCGAAGGCGGCGCTGCCTGGGCGGCGGCCAACTGGGCTGCGTGCCTGCTGGCGGGCATCTGCGGCGGCCTGGGCATGTGCTTCTCCGCCTGGTACCAGGGCGTGGCGGGCGCGGCCGGTTCCGACGCCCTTGCCGAGACCGGCCAAGGCTTCGGCAACTACCTGATGACCCTCGGCGTCGTCGAAACCGTCGCCCTCTTCGTCCTCGTCTTCAGCATGATGGGCCTCGGCTGATTTGCCCCCACCATCCGAGACACCCCCGCGCCCCCAACCCGGGGCGCGTTTTTTCGCCGGACCATGAAGAAACCCTCCCCCTCCGCCTACAAACCGCCCTACACCCTCACGGACAAGGTGGTTTCGCTCGTCTCCGAGATTACTGAAACCGCCACGCACCTGGAACTCCGCCAGGGCGCCATCGCCCCCCTTCTGCGTAAGAAGAACCGCCTCCGCACCATCCACTCCTCCCTGGCCATCGAACAAAACACCCTCACACTCCAACAAGTCACCGACATCATCGACGGCCGCCGCGTCTTCGGGCCGCCCCGCGAAATCCAGGAAGTCAAGAACGCCAAGGCCGCCTACGCCCTGATCGACAAAGTCCGTCCCGATTCCGTCCAGGACCTCCTCAAGGTCCACGGATTGATGACGGCGGGCCTGACGGAGCAAGCCGGCCGCTTCCGCACCGTTGCGGTCGGAGTCTTCGACGGAGACGGACGCCTTGTCCATCCGGGAACCCCTGCCGAGCTGGTTCCCGGCCAAATCCGCGACCTGCTTTTCTGGGTGGCAACCTCCGGCGTCCACCCGCTCGTTTCCAGTTGCGTCTTCCACTACGAATTCGAGTTCATCCACCCCTTCACCGACGGCAAGGGCCGCATGGGGCGCTATTGGCAGACCGTCCTCCTCGCGGCCTGGCGCCCCCATATGGCCTGGGTTCCCGTCGAGGAAATCGTGCGCAGCCGCCAGCAGGACTATTACCGGGCCATCCAGCAATCCGACGCCATCGCCGACGCCCACCCCTTCGTCGAGTACATGCTCGAAGCCATCCGCGACGCCCTGGATGGCGTGAAAGCCAGTGTGGGAGAAAATGTGGCAAAAAGTGTGGTAAAAATCCTCGACGTCATTCGGGCCTCTCCCGACATCACCCGCGCCCGCCTTTCCAAAGAAGTCGGCCTATCCGTCCGCGGCGTTGAGCGCAACCTTGCCCTCCTCAAGAAAGACGGCCGCCTCCGCCGCATCGGCGGCAACAAAGGCGGCCACTGGCAAGTCGTGGACTGAGCCTCTCCCCTGTCGGAGCGCGGGCGGCCCGACCACCATCCCCACCCATCCCCCTCCCTCATCCTTTCCGTTTCAGCGAAACCGGTTGTTCCGGTCGGTGGGATGTGCTATGGAACGGGCATGAAGAGTCGGTACTGGATTGATTGGGCGCTTGGATTGCTGGTTGCGGTGGCGTCAACGGGGTGGGGCGCGGATGCGGTGGTGGAGTTCTACAGGACGCAACCCGATGCAGGGCAATATGTGTTGCACGAAACATCCTTGTACGAGTTGCGGCGAACCATCGACGTCGAATATGACCGGGCTTTGGATTCTTGGCAACGGGCGGCGGAGGAGTTTGCGGAATATCCGGAAGCGGTCCGGCTGTGCGGGGCATGGGAGCGGCGGTTGAAGAATACCCGCAAAGGCGGGGAGAAGGGCTTGGAACGCCATCTCGGGTCCCTTACAGTGCCCGGAGACCGGGTCTTTTATTTCGATTGCTACGGCGATAATGGCCGTGACGGAGGAAAACTTGTGCTGGCCCCCGACGGAAGCATCAAATGCCGCATGGTGGAATATGTCTTGAAAAGGGAGTGGTGGGAGAAATGGTCTTGGCGGAGACAGGCGAAGGCCCGCCTGCAATCCATCGGGGAACGGTCCGCGGAATTGGAAGCTGATACTGCGAAGGCCTTCCTTCGCGACCGGTCGGACGCGGCGTCCCATACGTTGCACGCAACCTCCTGCAGCGGTTTGGGGTATTATGTGGCCCACGCAGGTTTCGCTTATTGCAAACCTGCGGCAATTGGGGAGAATCTTGCGGACGTGCCAGGCTTCCAAGAGTTCGCCGAGGCGGAGCAAGCGGCAGCGCAGGCGTGGACGGCGCCGCGGAAAGCCATCGTGGAGAAAATCAAGGCGGAGGCGGATCCGACGGACCGCTTGTACTGGGACGTGTTCGACGACGGGGAACACCGCCGGGCCGGTCTGCTGTGGCTGCGCTGGGACGGCAGCGTACGGCAGGAGTGGCCATATTTCGGGGAGACCGTGCTTCGCACGGAGTAGGCGGCTCCCTTCACAATCCGCCCCCATGAACACCCCACCCGTCCTCTTCACGCGTCCCGTCGGCGCCTACCGCCGACTCGACTCCTTCACCCTTGCGACGATCATCCAGACCGAGACCTGGCGCTTCTGCCGCGAATTCCCAGACCACCGCAACGATTCCAAAGGCCGCTGGTTCGACCAGATGACCCAGGCCGCCCGTTCCGGCCGTGCCAACATCGCCGAAGGCTCCGTCATATTTCCCGACTTCGCCCTCACCGGCGGCCTCCGCGAACAAATGTCCGCCACCCGCCGCGCCGCCCGCTCCTCCCCCCGCTAACCCTCCCGCCCTCCCTTCCTCGTCTCGTCGTCTCTCCCTCTCGTCGGTTCGTCGTTTCGTCGTTTCGTCGCAAAAACGAATTGTCGCTTGCGGCGGGGGCGGGGCGGTGTGGTAGAGTGGCGGCGTGATCCAAAGGGGAGCGAATCCATGCTGAAGAGCGAAAAAGTGACGCGCCGGTTCGGCTTCAAGGTGGCCGTCGACGCGGTGGACCTGGAGATCCGGGCGGGGCATGTCTATGCCATGCTGGGGCCCAACGGATCGGGCAAAACGACCTGGATGAAAATGGCCGCGGGGCTGGTCAAGCCCAGCAGCGGAAAGGTCCTCTTCGAGGGGCGTCCCGTGGGGACGGAGAGCCGCAAGAAGGTCGCCTACATGCCGACCGAGCCGTATTTCTACCTTTGGATGAGCGTGCGGGACCTGGGCCGGTACTACCGGGATTTCTTCGACGATTTTTCCATGGACCGCTACCGGGAGCTGCTCGGCCAGGTGGAGCTGGAGGAAGGCCTGAAAGCCAAAACCCTTTCGTCCGGCATGGCCGCGAAGCTGAAAATCGCCCTCACCATGGCGCGGGACGCGAAGGTGTACCTGCTGGACGAACCCTTCAACGGCATCGACCTGCTGGCCCGCGACGAAATCCGGGCCTGCATCCTGCGGGAAGCCCGCCCGGAAAAGGCGCTCGTCCTTTCGAGCCATCTGGTGGAAGAGATGGAAGCCATCGCGGACCGGGCCGTCTTCATCAAGCAAGGCAAGCTGGTGGAGGAGCGGGACCTGGACGAGATGCGGACCGTGGAAGGCGTTTCCATGGCAGACCGCTACCGGGCCATCTTCGGCCATGCGAAGGAGGATCGGGCATGATCGCGCTGCTGAAATACGAATGGCGGAAGACCCGGACCGCGAAACTGATGCTTCTCGTCCTCGCCGCGCTGGAGGAACTGGGCTTCTTGTGGGGCATCCTGCGCCTGGAGCCCGGCGGAAGGCCGGACGGCCTCATCGGCACATCCCTGTTCCTCCTCTTCCTGACGGCCTTCGGCGGCATCCTGCTGATCGGCTTGCAGAGCGTGTTGGTGCTGCAGCGGGACCTGAACACGAAGCAGGGCTACATGCTCTTCATGACGCCGCGGAACAGCTACCAGATCCTCGGCGCCAAGCTGCTGGAAAACGGCTTGTCCCTGGCGGTCGCCGGCGGGTTCTTCTTCCTGCTGGGGCTGCTGGACGCCTCGCTCCTGGTGGGCCGGCTGGGGCTGGACCAGTTCTGGAACATGGCGAAGGGGGCCCTGAATGCGCTGGATGAAGCGTTCCGCTTTTCCTGGGACAGCATGCTCTGCCATGTGGCGCACATCCTGGCGAGCTGGCTGGCCACGGTCTCCATCGCCTATCTGGCGGTCATCGTCTCGGCCTCGCTCCTGAACGGGAAACGCTTCAACGTCTTCGCCAGCTTCGTCTTCTTCATCTTCCTTACGGTCCTGATGGGCCGGCTGATGCACCTGTGCACCGTCGGCGTGGCGGACATCGACGCCGTCCTTCTGATCCGGTCCGCCATCGCGCTGGGGTATGCCGTGGCGGTGTACGCCGCCGCCGCCTGGATCATGGAGCGCCATCTGAGCGTGTAGTGGGGGCTGGGCGACAAGCCGACGAGGCATCGCCTCGACAAAGGAAACGCCTTGGGCTACCCCCATTCCCCCGCTGACATACTTGCAATCCGTCCGGCTCTCTCCCCTGTCCTTCTACGCCACAACTTTTTCGATACCAAGGAAAACACTTGCATTCCCCCACATTTTCCCAATTCCTCCCCCCCATGAACAATCCACGCCCCATGGGAGTCCCGCTTCCACCCGAGAGGCCCAACCTTGTTGACATCGCCCGCCTTTGTGGCCGTGGAAAACACAATCCCAAGTTCGCCGCCCTCCTCCTCCCACCGGACTTTGAACAAGCGGTGTGGATGTCAGCCAGGCAAGCACCAATCATGGCTACGGCAAGGGACCATACGGCATCCACGCCGTGACGCGCATCCCGAATCCCCTCCAGTGAACTCTGTTACGAAGTCCGCATCAAGTTTTCGTGGAACCTTCTTGCCTTTCCCGAACAATCTTCTCGACAATGTACGGGGCCCGGTGCTGGGCCTGCACGAGGATGCGCCAGAGGTATTCGCCGAAGATTCCGAGTGTCAGCATCTGCGCCCCGCCCAGGACCAGGATGGCAATCATCAGCGGCGTCCACCCCTGGACGGGGTTGCCGACGAGGATCTTGGCAAAAAACACGACCAGGGCGTACAGCAGGCCGAGTCCCGCCAGTGCAAAACCCAGGAACGACACGGAGCGGATGGGCGCGAACGAGTAGTTCATCAGGCCGTCGAAGAAATAGGCGAGTTTCTTCCAGAAGGTCCACCTGGACACGCCGAACTTCCGGGAGAGCCGGACGTACGGGATGAACGTGCGGGAAAAGCCCAGGCCAAGGATTTGCCCCTGCAGGAAGGGCTGGCGCTCGGTTTCTTCCAGAAACGCGGCTTTCGCCTTGCCGCCGAGCAGGAAGCAGTCGAACCCCCCGAGGGGCATGTCGCGGAAGCAGAACCGCCGCATCAGTCCGTAGAACGCCTTGGACGTCCATGTGCGGTAGAGGCCTTCCTCCCGGCCGCTGCGCGTGCAGATCGCCACCTCGGCGCCGCCCGGCGCGTGCGCGGCCAGCATCTCCCCGACCAGCGAAGCGGGCTCCTGGCCGTCCGCCGACATCACGATCACCACGGGTGTCTCCGCATGGGCGATGCCCGCGCGGATGGCCATCACCTGGCCGAAATTGCGCGAGAGCTTGACCAAGGTGACGGGAACATCCCCCCGTGCCTGGATGCGCCGTAGGACGTCGAAGGAGCCGTCGCCGGAGCCGTCGTCCACGTACAGCAACCGTCCGCGCCATGCCGGCCCGGCGGCCTCGATGGCCGCCTTCAGGTCCTCATAGGCGGGTTCGAGGGAGGCTTCGTTGTAGTAAACGGGCAAGACGATGGTGAACTCGGTCGCGTCCATGCTAGGGATTCCTCCGGATGATCTTGGCGGGGACGCCGTAGGCGGTGACGGCGTCGGGAATGTCTTTCAGGACCGTTGCGCCCGCCCCGATGACGGTCCGGGACCCGATGGAGACGTGGTCGCGCACGACGGCCCCGGTGCCAATCCAGCAGCCGTCGCCGATCGTGGTGTAGCCGCAGACGATGGCCCCCGGCGCGATGTGGGTGCACTGCCCGACGACCACGTCGTGGTCCAAGGAGGACTTGGAATTGAGGATGGCGCCGGGCTTCATTTCGGTCTGAGGTCCGATGATGGCGCCCGCGCAGACCACGCATCCCCGGCCGATCCGCGCGCTCGGCGAAACGCTCACGAAGGGGTGGACCAGGCTGGGCTGCTCGAACCTGTACCCGTCGGCGATGGCCATCAACGCCGCGTGTGCCGCCGGATCCCCGATGGCCACGGCCAGCGCTTCCACTCCGTCCGCCCGCAGGGCGGGCAGGACATCCCGGTCCCCCAGCACGGGCAGCCCCATGATGACATCGCCCTTGGCGTGCACATTGTCGATGAACCCGACCACCTGCCATCCCCCGATCCGCAGCAGGATGTCGGCCACCACGTGCCCGTGTCCGCCGGCACCCCACACGGCAATGCGCTTGTTTTTCGTACCATCCGTCATGGTTGTCCTTTCTCCTGCCGGTTTTTTCCCTGGTCCTCGGAAGACCGGCCATCCGTCCAGAACGCGTATCCCCAGAGCAGCGGGGACTTGGTCGCGAACGGGGCACGGAACCCGATCCTGCGCCCGTCCCCGGTTCCGGCGCCGCCCGGAATCCGCACACAGGCTGGGAGCCGCAAAAGCATCTCCTCCCCCTCTTCCCCGTCTAGCGAGACGGTGGCCACCACGTCGTTGAAGCGGAAGGCCGGTCCGCCCTGCACCGGAAACACGTAGGCCATCCAATCCCGCCCGCCCACGGAATCGGGCGGCAAAGCGACCGGCCCCCAGACCGTACCGTCCAGACCGGGGCGGGCCGCCAATTCGATGGCGAAAGGCGCTTTTTCCCGGATGCCCGGTGGGGCCGCCACACCATCGCCCACCGGCCACGTCCGGGCATCCAGGCACGCGAAAGGCACCAGCCGGGGGGCCAGGACGGAGATGCCCAAGGCCGCCGCGGCCAGGTAGCCGGCCCCCAGCACCCCGGCGGCGGGCAACGACGCCCCCGTCCAGCCCGGCTGCATCCCCCGGCCGGCCTCCGCACGCGCCATGCCATGGCCGGCCATGCCGAACAACAGCGCCTGGATGTAGATGGAATACCGCGGCGAGGTTTCCCCGGTGCAGACGTATGCCGCCGCCAGCAGGATGCAGGGCAGCAGGAACGGCCAACACCGGCTCCTCCCGGCCTTGGGCAGCATCAACAGCCCCCCCCAGAACACCAACGGCAGGATGCCGACCAGGAACACGATCCGCGCCCCCTTGGCGGCGGCCGCCCAGACCCGCGCCCCGTTGGCGTTCATCATCTCCTCGGCACCGGACGCGAACCCCAGCAGGAAATACTTCGCGAGCTTCGTCGGGAACAGGCGGAAAAACACCTGCGGGCCGTTGTAGGCCAGTTGGGAAAGGAGGAGGCGGGCCTGTACGCCGGTTTTCAGCTCCGCGGGCGTCAGGCAATCGATGAGTTCGTGGCTGTAGGCGTATTCCCCTCCCGTCTCCGGCACCCACCCGCGCGCCATGAACGCCACGGCCCCGCTCTCCAGATGGTGCAGGTCCGCCGCGTCGATGCGTTCCATGACCCGCCCCGCGCACGTGCGCCCCGCCACTGCCGGAAGAAGCCACAGCCCCGCCAGCGCCATCGCCGCCCCCCGCCATCCCGTCCGACGCGCGGCCAGAGCGCCCGCCACCACGGCCCAGACCGCCACGCCGTACACCCAGTCAATCCCCCCCTCCAGCTTCATCAGCGGGACCAGGGCGCACGCAATCGCGCACAACCCGGCCTTCCGCCACCCCCCCACGGTGCCGCAGGGCCGGAAATACTCCACCAGGACCCAGAGCCCCACCGTGAAATACAATCCGCCCAGCAGGTGGTGGTTGAGTTCCAGGCAGGCCAGCCAGCGGAACGGGAACACCGTCTGGAAAACCGTTGCCCAGCAGGCCGTGTTCCGTCCGAACAGGATGCGGAGCATCCGCCAGACGAACCACATGGGCAGGACGGACAGGAGGATCTGGAACCCCACCACGGCCAAGGGAAAACGCGTCCCCGCCGCCCTGCGCAGGGGCAGGAAGAACGGATGCGCCCGGCGCGTCCAGACCCGGTAGTCGTAGAACCGGCTCAAGGTACCGAGCGATTCCGGGCCTTCTCCGTTTTCCGCCAGATGGTCCAGATAGCCCGTGAAGATGGCCGCATCGTTCGTGGGCCGCCAGCCGGAGTCGGCCCCGACGGCCAGCAGGCACTGGCCCAACATCAGGATGCCCATGCACGCGAACACGAAGCCTTCTGGGCGCATACGCCGTGCCAGCCGGCGCAATCCAGCGGCCAGCGCGACGGCCGACACCCCGTACGCCAGCGCCCACGGCCAAATCCGTGCGCCACCCTGCGGAGAGGGAGCGCCCCACGGGGAAAACCGGAACAGTGCTCCTCCCCACGCCAACAACGTGCCGACCAGGACCGCCCACATCCCGCACTTGGCGAACAGGCCGAAAACGGCGGCCACCCCCTTCTCCCTGTGTGCGAGCAAGTAGTTCTTTCCCATGTTCATGCGGGTCGTTCCGGCAACTTTGCCGCGAGGCGCCCGCAAACACGCGGACGCGCCCGACGGCATTTCCCCGAACCCTAGCGGTTTCGCGGGAAAAAGCAAGCATGGCCGCGGCCCGGGCGGATGGACGGCGCCGTCGCGCCGGACCGTACGCCGGCGGAGCTGCCGCTCCGGCGGGGATTACGCCGTCTTCGCCTGCAGACCGGGCGGAGGAGGTTGTAGGCCATCATCGCGGCGAGGAAGGCGGCGAAGACGTGGGCGAACGCCATCGGCATATCGAGGGCTTTTCCATGGCGCGTTCCCCCTATGCCACCGTTTGGGCTGGCTGGCCACGGTATCCATCGCGTGCCAGGCGGTTGTCATCTCGGCCTCGCTCCTGAACGGGAAACGTTTCAACGTCTTCGCCAGCTTCGTGTTCTTCATCTTTCTGGCGGTCTTGATGGGCCGGCTGATGCGCCTGTGCACCGTCGGCGTGGCGGACATCGACGCCGTCCTTCTGGTCCGGTCCGCCATCGCGCTGGGGTATGCCGTGGCGGTGTACGCCGCCGCCGCCTGGCTCATGGAGCGCCATCTGAGCGTGTAGGGGATGGCGACGAGCCGAGGAGGCGACGAGCGGGCTCCGCCCCCCCCGCCCCCCCCGTGCCTTTCAGCGGGAGGCGAGGTCGACGAGGTCGTCGAAGATTTCGCTGCCGTCGATTTCGTCGGGGTCGAGGTCGCCGCGGAACGGGTCGAGCGCCGCGCCGGGTTGGTTGCCGGCGGCCTGGTCGATCGCGGTCTTGAGGGCGCCGATGTGCGCCATGTGCGAGGTGGCTTGGTCTTCGATCCGGAGGGCGGTCTGGGGGGCGATGCCGCCGTGGTCGAAGTGTCCGTCACCCACCGCCATGTAGAAGGAGAGCAGCTTGGCGGCGGTGTCGTCGCGGAAGGCCCCCTGCATGGCGCGGAGTTTGCTCCCGCAGCGGCCCATCAGCAGGGCGGCGAGGAAGTTGCGGCAGGCCTGCTTTTCGTCGGGGCCGACCGTCGCCTGCTCGGCGCCGCTGTCGGCCATGCCCCGGACGATGTTGTCGCGGAGCTGGGTGACGGCGCGGTGGATGCCGTGGGCGCCGGAGCGGGGGGAGAGTTTGCGGATGGCGTCGATGCCCGCTTCGTTGGCGGCCAGGACGAGCCGGCCGATCATGCCGGGGGGCAGGGGCTTGCCGCCCAGGCCCGCCAGCAGGCGCTTGCCCGCTTCGAGGATGGCGGGGTCGCCCTTGACGAGTTCCTTGAGCTCGGCGAAGTTGGCGGCGATGGCGGAGGCGTGTTCGCGGACGTCTTCGATGGAGCGCAGCTGGGCGGTGCTGGTGACGAGGAGTTTGTCCATGTTGTTGGCGACGACTTCGAGGGCGTCGGTGTCGGCGGCGCAGCGCACGAGGGCGGCGTTGACGAGGTCGTCGACCTGCCCGGCGTTGCCTTCGCCGGCCTTGGCGTAGGCGTTGGGGGCGTGGGCCTTGGCGGTCTCGAAGACGGCGGCGATGTTCTGGTTCTGGCGGGTTTCTTCGGCGGACGTGGCGAGCATGTCGTCGGCAAGGGCGAGGATGACGGGGAAGATGTCCTTGTGGCCGAGGGCGTTTTTGTCGATGGGGCCCGTGTAGGCCTCGTTGGGGGCGCCGATCCTGCCGAGGACGGTTTCCGCGGCCAGGTTGTATTGCCCGAAGAAGAGGCCGAGGCTCGAGCATTGCATGTCGATGGCGTTGCGCTGGTCGTCGGTGAGCGGCCCTGTCTTGGGGGGATAGTCGCCGACCATGATCTTGTTGACGAGGGCGAGGACTTTCCGGGCAGTTTCGCCGCGGAAGGCGTCGACGGCGGCCTGGAGCTTGGCGGGCGGGAAGCGGATGAAGACGAGCGAGGCGATGTAGTCGCGCCCGGCGAGGAGTTCCGGGGACTCGTTGAAGGTTTCGGTGTAGTGGACGTCGCGCAGGACCTTCTCGACGGCCTTGTACATGTCGACGACGGCCTGGAAGAGCTGCTGGGGCGTGGAGGCGGGGGGGGACCTTGGCGTATTCGCCAGGCTTGGCGTAGAGGGAGGCCTGCACGATGCGGCCGATCATCCCCGGCGGCACGCTCTGGGCGCCCAGGGTGTCGAGGAAGACGATGCCGGCCTTTTCGGCGGCGGGGTTGCCGTTGGAGGTGGCACGGATTTCGGCGAGGTTGGCGCGGAGGGCGTCGATCTTGGCCTTGATCTGTTCCGGGGTGCGCAGTTCGCCGGCCCCGTTGATGCCGAGTTTGTCGATGTATTTGGCGACGAGGCCCTTGAGGTCGAAGTCGTTGCCGCAGTGGGCGAGGGCGTCCCGGATGACGGCTTCGGCGGCGGCGCGGTCGTTGCCGGGCACCTTGGCGGCGATGGTGCCGGCGTGGGTCATGGCCTCGGCCTCGTACTGGCCGTGGTCGATGCGCATGGAGGTGGAGGTGACGGTGCCGTCGACGCCGACGGTGACGGTCCAGTTGAACTTGACGGGGAAGTTCTCGGGCTCCTTGATGAAGACGGAGACCGCGCCGGTGGCGGCGTCCTTCGCGATGGTGTACTCGACGGGGATGTGCTCGTTGGCGTCGAGGCCGAACTCGGAGAGGCATGAGAGCTGGCCGAGCTGGCCCTGGCCCAGGGCCAGGGCGACGGAATCGAGTTGCGCGGGATGGGCCGCGGTGCACAGCTCGCGGAGCTTGGCGGAGATGCGGTCCATCACGGGCTTGGCCTTCGCCTCGGAGGTGCCGCCGCATTCGAGGGTTTCGTCGGCGAAACGGAAGACGTAGCGGAGGCGGACGCCCTCGGGCCACTTGCCGGTGGCGGAGACGGTGGGCATGGAGGGGCGGTAGATGTCGTCGCGCATGGACTTGATGCCGGCTTCGCCCTTCATGCCGTAGCCGTCGAGCGAACCGCCGACGGAGGCCATGTAGGGGGCGCGGGGGAGGGGCCGGTTGTGCTCCATCGAGTCGAGCACCTCGGCGAAGGTGGCGCCGGTGTCGGCGAGGATCTTGGTGGCCCGGATGATCTGGCTGTTGTCGAGGCGTTCCACGAGCAGGTCTTCGAGGGTATCGGCGGCCGCGCCGTCGCGCTTGCCCTTCTCCACGATGTCGGGATAGAGGATGTCGAAGGCGGCCTGCCGCGTGAGCCGGCCCGCCGACTGGAGGGCGGCCAGTTCGTCCGCGTGCTTCATGACGCGCCCGATGAAAATGCCGGACTGGCCGATCATCTTCACGCCCTTCCCGTCGGCGGGGAGCGGATGGAAGAGGTCGCTGACCGCGAACAGCAGCCGGCGCGTCTCCTTTCCCCGACGCGGCCCGGATCCCGCACAATCCGCTGCCCGGCCCCCTCCCATCCGTCGTCCCCGGTGTGCTCTCCACGGGGAGGGATGCGCTTCCGCGCGTCCTCGGTGGAACACGGCCACACCATTTCGCAAGCCGCTCCAATTACGGGAAAAATGCCCCGCATGGCCATCCGCAAAGCGGCGGATCAGGAGTTGCGCCCCCTGTCGGAGCGCGGGCGGCCCGCCCGCTTTTCTTTCCTCTTCCAGCCCGCAGGGCGCACCATCTTTTTGGAGACAACATGGACAACCCGGGACAACTTCCGCAAGGGCATCGGGCGGACAACTCCGCCCGATTCACGTTTCCGGGAAACCACTGGGAAACAAAAGGGACAAAGAGGAAAACCGCAAACAAACCCGTCAGATCATTCCGGCAATTCCCGGCAGAAAAGGGCCAGACCCTGACAGCACCAGACCCCGACAGCACCCCCATGTCCGCGAAGCGGTTGCCATGGTTTTCAAGGCCGGCTTCCCTCCCGCGCTACAGCCGCCCCTTTTGCTGACTTTTTGTCCTTTCGTGCAAAATCTGCCCCTGCAAGCCCTCCGCGCATCCGCGTGATTTTTGCTGCAAATGTCTTTCCTGGCTCTTTTCTCGGACAATGCTTTTATTTTTTCAGAAGAGGAATCAGCGTTGACAGGATCATGTACGTTTGCGTCGGGAAGGCAAATATCATGTTCCGGAGTTCCCCGCCGCCGATTTTCTTGTTGATGACCAGCGTCAGGAAATCGATCCATGTGCCGGCTTCGCTGCCGTAGAGGGCCGCTCCGGCCAGGAAGCCTTCCCTGTCAATGATGAAGGTCAGGTCGATATCCAGCTCGCGGTTGTCGACCCACTCGTTCTGCACGCCGTAGGGGATGCCGACGACCCTGTACCGGTCGGGACATTTCTCCGCCTCGCCGACGGTGACGCCGACTTGCGCGATGCGCGGCAGCGTGGAAACGAGATTGGGCACGGCAGGATAGCGGATCGGCGCATCGCTCAGACCGAGGATCTGGGAGGCAATGTAGTTCGATTCGAATTCGGCCGTGGGCGTCAGGCGCGGGATGTTCTTGTCGATGGCGTCCCCGCTGACATAGATGTTGGGAACGCACGTGCGGAGATGGTCGTCGACCTGGATGCCCCGGCGGCCGGCGGGGATGCCGAGTTCCTCGAGTCCCAGGTCTTCGTAGTTGGCGACGCGCCCCGTGGCGTCCAGCACGTAATCGCCCTCGACGCACAGGCCGGACCGGGTCAAGACCTTGTAGCCGGTTTCCGTTTTTTCCACGCCGCACACGGCTTCCCCGAAGTGGAAATCCGCGCCTTGGACCGTCATTTTCTCCACGAGCCTGCTCACGTATTTTTCGGGGTAGGCGGCCAGCGCGCGGGGCATGAATTCGACGAACGTGACTTTCCGGCCAAGCGTCAGCGCCATCGAGGCGAACTCCATCGAGATGATGCCCGCGCCGATGCAGACCAAGTGCCGGGGCATCTCTTCGATGTCCAGGAACTTCCGGCTGTCGTGCAGGTATTCCTTGCCCGGGATGTTCAACCGGGCACTCCGCTGGCCGACGCCCAGCACGATGGTTTCGGCGGTGATGGTTTTGCCGCCGGCCTGGATGGTGTGCGCGTTCAGTCCAGATTCATTTTGCGTTTACCCAGCAGCGCCCGCACCTGGTCGCGCTTTTCGTGCAACACGCATCCGCCCCGGTGGTCGTCCGCAAGCAGGCCGCCGGAGCGGAGCGCGGCAAACAAGGCGGAATCCAGCGCTTCTTTCAGGCTCCTGTCCCGGACATTGACGTCGGAATAGGGCGAGAAGGGACAAGGCTCCGCGCCGCCATGGGAATTGATGTGGAAAAAGCCTCTCCCCGCCGCCAGGCATCCGCCCGAGCGCTTCTCGTCGCCCGGGAAGGAGACGAACACCGTTTCCGGGTAGCGCCCGCGCAGACGGTCGATTTCGCCGGCGAGGTATTCCCTCCCGGCATCGTCGGGAGCCAGCCCGCCGCTTCCCTCCGCCACCGGAACGTATTCCACATAGACGACGGCCTTGCAGCCGCGCTCGGAGAGGCTCCGGACGAAGGAATCCGACGTCGCCTCTTCCAGGTTTTCCGTGGTCACGGTGACGGAGGCGCCGAAGACCAGCCCCCGCTTCCGGAACCCGTCCATGCCGGCCATCAGGCGGTCGTAGATCCCCTTGCCCCTTCTGGCGTCGGTCGCCTCCTTGTTCCCCTCGATGCTCATGACGGGGATCAGGTTGCGGCAGCGGTCGAACAGATCGAGATATCCGTCGTCGACCAACGTGCCGTTCGTGAAAACCGGGAAAAGGATGTTCGGCCGCTCGCCGGCGGCTTCGATGACGTCGCGCCGCCGCATCGGCTCTCCTCCCGCGAGCAGGATGAAGCTGATCCCCAGGTCGTCCGCTTCGCCGAATATGCGGCGCCATTCCCCGGCGGCCAGCTGGGCCACGGGCTCGGCATCCACGGTGGCCTGATGGCAGCGCGAATAGCATCCCGCGCAGTGGAGATTGCATTCGCTGGTCACGCTGGCGATCAGGAACGGCGGGATGTGCGCCCCGGCCTTTTCCGCTGCCGCCCTCCGTTTGGATGCGGCCCGGCTGGCCGCCGCAAACCGGAGCATGAAGGCGCTTTCCCTCGGATTCTTGAACGTGGCCTTGAGCGCGTCCGCCACGAGCCGTTCCACTTCCCCCGTCAAGTATGCCTGTATGTCAAAGTCCCGGTCCATGCCGCGGCTCACTCCGTTCCCATGCCGTAAAACGAGGTCTTGCTTGTCCTTGCCCGGACGGAGGCCCCGGCGCGACCGGCCGCGCCCACGCCTTCGCCTCCGCGGGGACCTCCTCCGCCGACGCCGTCCCGGCCGCGGGTGCCGGGAACAGGCGGGGAAGCGCGACAAGGGCCGCGGCGAGGAGCACGCCGGAAAAGGCGAGCGCGACGCAGGCGGAAACGCCGTAGCCAAGCGGACGCGAGAGGCCGGCGGCGGCATAGCCCGCGAAGCTCGCGGCCCCCACGACGAGCGCGTAGGGCAGCTGGGTGCGCACGTGGTCGATGTGGCGGCACTGCGAGCCGGTGGAGGAGAGAATCGTCGTGTCCGAGATGGGCGAGCAGTGGTCGCCCATGACGCCGCCGGAGAGGATCGAGGAGAGGGCAAGCACGTTGAGCGACGGATCCACCCTGCCGCAGACGGCGACGGAAATCGGGATGAGGATGCCGAAGGTCCCCCACGAAGTGCCGGTCGAGAACGACACGGCGGCCGCCAGCAGGAACATCGCCGCCGGCAGGAGGGAGAGGGGCAGCACGCCCGCGTCCGCGCCGCGCTTCACGGCGGCGGAGATGAACGCGTCGATGCCGAGCAGCCCGTTGCAGATGGCCGAGAGGGTCCACGCGAGCGCGAGGATGACGAGCGCGGGGACCATCATGCGGATGCCCGCCGGGACGCACGCGAAGAACTCCCGGTAGGTGATGACGCGGCGGGGAATGGCGAGCGCGAACGCCGCGCCCAGGCCGAGGAGGCACGCGGTGGCGAAGGCGAGCGCGGGCTGCGCGTTCTCCCCGCCGATGGCGTCGAACGCCGACACGCCCGATCCCGACCAGTAGCCGCCGAAGGAGAGCATCAGCGCAATGCCGGAAGCCACGAGGACGGCGACGGGCACCGCGAGGTCCCAGACGCGCCCGCGCGGCGAGACGACGGCGGGATCGAGCGCCTCCTCGCGCGTTTCGGCGGCCGCCGCGCCGGCGGGGTCGCCCGCCCGGGCGCGGGCCTCGGCGGCGGCCATCGGGCCGAAGTCGCCGCCGCGGCGCAGCGCGAGCCACAGCACCATCGCGATCGAAAGCAGCGGATAGAGGTTGAACGGAATCGCGCGCAGGAACGCCGCCATCCCCGAGACGCCGTCCCCGGCGCTTTCGTTGTAGTAGCCGACGACCGTGACGGCCCATGTCGTGATCGGCGCCACGACGCAGACCGGCGCGGCGGTGGCATCCACGAAGTAGGCGAGCTTCTCGCGCGAAATCCTGAACTTGTCCGTCACCGGGCGCATCACGTTGCCGATCGTGAGGCAGTTGAAGTAGTCGTCCACGAAGAAGAGCAGCCCGAAGACGACTGTCGCCACCTGCGCGCCGGCAGCCGATTTGAGGTTTTTGACCGCCCACTTGCCAAAGGCCTGCGCGCCGCCGGCGCGCGTCATCACAGCTATGAGCGGCCCCATGAAGAAGGCGAACACGAGGACGGAGAGGTGTTCGCCGTCGCCAATGCTTCCGCGCACGAGCGATACAAGAGCGACCGGGAACTGGTGGATCGGCAGCGGCGCCTGCGCGGCGTAGATGCCCAGGCCGGTGCAGATGCCGAGGAAGAGCGAGAAGACGACCTCCCGCGTCGCGATGGCCAGCACGATGGCCAGTAGCGGCGGCAGGACCGACCAGAGGCCGGCGTCTTCAACAAGTGGTGACAGTTCCATGGTTGCGCCTATGTGTTCTAATTATGCAAGAGTATAGTATAGCAAAGATATCGGCGTGGAAACAGAGCCTCATTTTCCCAATGTGGCGGCGGGAAGCCTGGCATGGGCGACGATGGGGCCGTGCGGAAAGGATAATTGCGGATATGCGCCGGCAATATTTCAATTCGGCGCTATTCGCCTTGCGGCGAGAGGGTGCGGGCGGGGCCGTCGGCGTAGTCGTTGTCGAAGGCGAATGTGAGCTTGCGGCCGGGGAAGCGCGGGGCGAGTTCGTCGTGGATCGCCTTGCGGAGCGCGGCGCGGTCGCGGACGGTGAAGTCAACGAGGACGTCGAAGGTCACTTCGTTCGTGGCGTCGTCGAAGAAGAGGCCGTGGATGGCTATGACGCCCGGATGGCGCCTGGCGGCGGCCTCGATGGCGTCGCGGTCGGCCTTCCGCGCCGGGTCGCTGGCGTAGATGCCGACGGTCAGGAAGACGTGGAACTTCTCCAGGACGGCGACCTGCACGGCGCGCGTGAGGCGGTGGATCGCGGGGGCGTCGAGGCCCGAGTCGATCTCCACGTGGATGGAGCCGATTGCGGAGTCGGGGCCGTAGTTGTGCAGGACGAGGTCGTAGGCGCCGATGACGCCCGGGACCGCCGCGACCGTCTCGTGGATGCGGCGGGAGACTTCGGCGTCGGGGCGGCTGCCCATGACGCTGTCGATGGAGCCAAGGAGCATTTCGAGTCCGGCCTTGAGGATGAAGAGCGAGATCACCGCGCCAATCCAGCCGTCGAGGTTGACCTTGAAGAGGAGCAGGATGGCGGCGCCGACGAGCGTCGAAAGCGAGATCAGCGCGTCGAAGCTGGCGTCCGCGCCGGAGGCGACGAGCGCCTCGGAGTTGCAGGCGCGCCCCTGCGCGGAGACATAGCGGCCGAGGAGGAACTTCGCGACGACCGCGACGGCGACGATGACGAGCGCCGCCGTGCCGTATTCGGGCGTCTCGGGATGGACGATCTTCTTGACGGATTCCACCAGCGATCCCGCGCCGGCCGCGAGGACAAGCGCCGCGATGGCGATGGCGCTGAAGTACTCGATGCGCCCGTAGCCGAAGGGGTGCTTCGCGTCGGGCGGACGGCGCGCGAGCTTCACGCCGAGGATAGTTAGGACGGAACTCAGGGCGTCGGTGAGGTTGTTCACCGCGTCGAGGACGATCGCGACGGAGTTCGACAGGAGGCCGACGGCGGCCTTGAATCCCGCGAGGAGCAGGTTCGCGCCGATGCCGACGTAGCTGGTGCGGGTGATGCGCCGCGCGCGGGCGGCTGGGTCTGTTATTTCGTTCATGTGCGTTTTCACGAATTGGTTCATCCAAGGAGGTAGGCGGCGACGATTTCGCCGAAGTAGATGATGTGGTCGTCCTTGTCCGTGTCATGCGAGCGTTCGATAGACGGGTAGAAACGGGCGCGGATTTCGGGCGGCAGGAGCACGTTGTTCTCCTTCTGCCGGTAGATGACGCGGCATTCCAGGGTGAGGGGGAGCTGCGCGACGGCCGGGACGGAGACTTTTTCGCCGTCAACAAGCGTGAGGCCCAGTTCAGCCGCCTTGTCCATGTCGCGGCCGCTGCGGGAGCCGCAGACGGCGATGATCCGCCTGTCGAACGGGCCGACGGGGAGGTTGACCGTGAACTCCGCGTTTGCGTCGAGAAGCTCGCGCGTGAAGCGGCTCTCGCGCACGTAGCAGACGAATACGGACTTGCCCCAGTTGAAGCCGAGCGTCCCCCACTCGACGACCATGCTGTTGGCGCGGCCGTTCGCCTTGGAGGTGACGAGTACCCCGCGGCGCAGCGCGCGCAGGATGTCGGATGCCTTTTCAACGATGTCTATCGGCGCTCTGTTCATTGCTTCTTCTTTCCGTTCAAACGAGCCTTGCCTTGGCAATTGGAATGGGCCATTGGCAACACTTGCACATTGGCGACATTATCTGGGAACGCCGCGCATGAGCCGGTCCAGGACGGTCGCGACGGGCTCGACGGCGTTGATCTGCGAGATGCCGAGGCCGAAGGAGGCGAAGCCCTTGGAGAGGTCCCCCAGGAGCATGCCGTCTCGCATGCCGATGTACGCGTGCTGCGCCTTGTAGATTTCCTCCTCGGTCGCGCCGGCGCGACTCATGCGCAGAAGTTCGTCCGGCAGCGGGCCGGGAAGCGAACGGTAGAACGCGGGGATTGTCCGGTACATGATGAGGTTGAGAGCATCGGCTTTAACGGCGGCCTGCTTGATGTTGTCCGCCAGCGGCGACTCCTCGGCCATCATGAAGGCGGTGCCGACATAGAGGCCCTCCGCGCCGAGCGCGAAGGCCGCGCGGGCCGTCCGCTCGTCCACGATGCCGCCCGCGGCCATCACCGGGACGCGCCCCGCGGCGGCGTCCACGACGAGCGGGACGATGGAGAACGTGCCGATCGCCTTCACGGGGAGCGTGCCGCCTTCGTCGAAGCCGGTCGCGACGACGATTTCCGCGCCGCCGTCGATCGCGCGGCGCGTCGATTCGGCCGACGGGTTGCCGTCGCGGAAGACCGCGCGGATGCCGCGTTCGCGGAACTTCGCCGTCCAGCCGGGCCAAAAGTCGCCGACCATCACCGCGGCGCGGACGCCTTCCTCGGCCATCAGTTCGAGCATCGGGCCGGTGAATCGGTCCTTGGCGGGGTCGTCCGAAGTCGGCGCGACGTTGATGCCGAACGGCTTGTCCGTGAGGCTCTTCACGACGCGGATTTCGCGCCGCATGTTTTCGACGGTCTCCTCAACCGTGTAAACGGATTCGGTTTGCCCGGCGTTGAAGCCGAGGACGCCCAGCCCGCCGGCTTGGCTGACGGCGGCGACGTAGCGGCCGTTGGTGAGCCAGTTGA
Source organism: Kiritimatiellia bacterium (assembly GCA_017540905.1). Lineage (GTDB taxonomy): Bacteria > Verrucomicrobiota > Kiritimatiellia > CAIQIC01 > Lenti-01 > CACXEY01. The sequence goes on from JAFYAC010000098.1 coordinate 26,107, forward strand.
GCGGCCCCTGGACGATGGGCTTTTCGATGCCGAGGATTTCGCAGACGCGGTTGTTCATGGTCGGGTTTCCTTTCAGGAGCGTGGATGCGTTGATGTCAGAAGAAGGTCTCAGGTTCGAGGCGCTTGGCGTAGGCCGGTGCGTAGGTGGCGGCGATTTCGGCCATTTCCTTGCTCGTCGAGCGGATGGCGTGCCGTGGGCAGCGGACGATGCAGCCCCAGCAGCCGATGCACTTGGCCAGGTCGAAGGAGCGGGCCGGGAGGTCGATCGCGCCGACCGGGCAGCGCCGGGCGCAGAGCCCGCATCTGACGCACGCCTCGGTGAATTCCTTCGTCTTGTAGGCTTCCGGCAGGGCGTAGGGTTCGTCGGGATGCTCCTCGCGCCACGCGATGATCTTGTTCGGGCCGTCCTGGTGCGACCAGTTCGTCCGGAGTTCCGCGCGGAGCGCGAGATCCCCGGCGGCGATCTTCTCCGCCGCCTGGCGCCCGAACGCGCGGGCGGCGGCCAGGTCGGAGGCGTCGGGTCGCCCGGCGCCGGCCGTCGGGTCGATCGAATGCTGCGCGGGGAAGGCGCCGGCGGCGGCGAGCGCGAAGCCGCGCTCCTTCGCGCGCCCGGCGAGCTCCTTGAGCGCGATGCCGTAGAAGCCGTTTCCGTAGGTGGCCAGGCCGACCATCGGCGTGCCGCGGCCTTCGAGGCAGGCGAACATCTCGTCCGAGAGGGCGAAGAGCTTCTGCGCCGTCATGCACCCGAAGACGACGAGGTCCTCCTGGCCGAAGACGTGGGGCGTCCGGCGCGTTTCGGCCGAGAGCAGGTCGATCGTCTCGACGGGCAGGCCGGGCAGCGCGTCGCGGATGCCGTCCGCGACGCCGCGGACGACCTTCTCAGTCGTTCCGCCGGGGCTGAAGAAGGCGAGGTGGAGTTTGGCGATGGTCATGGCGTGTTTTCCTGTGGATGGCCGCGTTTAAGCACGACGCGCATATTTGGGGGCTGGTGGAGGGTGGAGGAATAGCTGTCCGCGAGACAGGCGCGTATGTCGCGGAAAGGAATCGTTCCGTCCAGAACGGCGGAGAGCCAGTTCCACCGCGGGCTTGGATATCCGCCGAGGAAACCCGGACGCTTCGAAAGACGCGCCATAAGGCGTCTGTCGCGGACCTTGAAGCTCGCGACCTCGGCGTCGCCCTCGCCGGGAAGCCCCAGCACGGCACGGGGCTTCACGAAGAACACCGCGAACCACTTGCCGTTATCGGGGTGGCGCAGAACGGCGTAGTCCTCGTGGTTGAACGGGAGCTGCTCGGGCTCGATCCCGTATTCCTCCCGCGCGTAGGCCTCGATTCGCTCGCGGAGCGTCGGCCGACTTTTCATGGCTGCGTTCTTTCGATAGCGTGGTTCAGATTGCGACGGTCGCCACGTAGTCGGTGCCAAAGGGCGTGGGGAGGCCGGGGTCGGAGACGCGGAGAGTGCCGCCGGCGACAGCCGTGAAGTGGCAGAGGGCGATTCCCATGTCGATCCGCTGGACGTCCCAGGAATGGTGTGCCAGGGCCGGGTCGTGGCACTCGTAGAAGTGGAAGTCCGGGCCGCGGCGGACGACGCGCCACGGCTGCCTGTTGGCGGCGCTCGGCGCCCAGCGGACGGCTTCGAGCGCATCGGCGACCGCGCCGGCGGCGGCGAGCGGCGTCCCGAACGCCCCGTCGAAGAAGAGTTCGGCCGACGGCAGGCGCTCGTCGCCGCGCACCATCGCGCGGAGGCGGACGTCCACCGCGGCGCGGTCGGCAGCCGAGTAGCCGAGCGGCGTCACGATGAACATCGCTTCGCCTTCGCGCACCCCGGCGGCCTCCTCGAAACGCGGCCGGTCGAGCGTCCCGCCGATCCACGTCGTGCCGACGCCCAGCGACCAGGCGTGGAGGACGACGCGCTCGAAAGAATAGCCGTAGGCCTCCTCCGCGTGCGGGACTTTGGCGACTTTGGCCGCCATCCAGAGCGTCTTGCCGGTGATGACGGGGCTCGAAAGGCCGTGTTCGTCCGGGTCGAGGAAGACGAACTCGACCCGGACGCCCCACGGATTGTCCGCCGCGCGGGCGAACGCGCGGATCGATTCGAGGTCGGCCGGTGTCAGCGGCCGGCCGTCGAAGGTGCGGACGCTTTTGCGCGTCCGGATGGTTTCGATGGTATCCATGGGGTGTCCTTTCGGGTCGTGCGTGTGGGCTACAGCTTCCCGGCGAGGGCGGCGAGCTTTTCGCGCGTCGCGTCCGTCTTCTGCTCGTCGATCTTGGCGGTGACGATCCCCGTGTCCTCGACATCCCAGTAGGCGGCCATGCCCTTGTATTGGGCGACGGCTGAGTCGTAGACGCCGGGGGAGCAGGACGAGAGCAGGAGCGCCATCTTCTTGACCTTGGCGGGCTTGCCGACGTTGTAGACGCGCTGGATCGGTGCCTGAATCTGGGCCGACATCCCGAAGTAGTAGATTGGCGACGCAAGGACGAGTGCCTCCGCCTCGGCGAGGAGCGGGGAGAGTTGCTGCATGTCGTCCTTCTGGACGCATGCGCCGTTGCCCTTGCCGTGGCAGTATTCGCAGGCGAGGCAGCCGGCGATCTTCCTGTGCGAGACGTCGACGAGCGTGACCGCGTGCCCGGCGGCCTCGGCGGCCTTCTTGTATTCCTCCGCCATCCAGGCGGTGTTGCCGTTCGCGCGGGGCGAACCTTGCAGGATGAGCACGTTCATGGTTGTTTTCCCCTTAAAGTTCGTTGATGAATTTGACGGCCTCCGTCGCGGCCATGGCGCCGTCGGCTGTGGCGGTGACGAGCTGGCGCAGGGGCTTCACGCGGTTGTCGCCCGCGACGAAGACGCCGGGGGCGGCCGTGTGGCAGTCCTCGCCGGCGATGGCGTAGCCTGCCGCGTCCAGCGCGATGACGGAGGAGAAGTTCTGGTTCTCCGGGATGCGGCCGACGGCCACGAAGAGCCCGCGGAGCTCGATCGTGCGGACGGATCCGTCGCGCACATCCGTCACCTCGACCGCCGTCAGGCGCTTCTCGGCGACAAGGCGCGAGACCGTGGCGTTGAGGACGAACTCGACGTTCGGGCGTTCGCGCAGACGGGCGACATTCGTCTCCTCGCCGCGGAAGCCGTCGCGCCGGTGGATCAGGTAGACCTTTTCGGCCAGGTCCGCGAGGTAGAGCGCATCCTCCAGGGCGGTGTTGCCGCCGCCCACGACGGCGACTGTCTTGTTCCGGTAGAAGTTGCCGTCGCAGGTGGCGCAATAGGAGACGCCGCGCCCGACGAGGCGGTCCTCGTCCGGCAGGCCGAGCTTGCGGTTGGCGGCACCGGTCGCCAGAATCACGGCTTTGGCGCGATGCCCGCCCTTGTTCGTCTCCACTACCCACGCGTCGCCGCCGCGACGGAGTCCCACGGCTTTCTCGAAGGCGAACTCGGCGCCGAGCCCGCGCGCCTGCGCCTCGACGCGCGTGGTGAAGTCGTATCCAGAGACATGCGCCTCGATCGGGTAGTTCTCGATGTCGGGCGTGTTGAGGATCTGGCCGCCGCAGGCGACGGCCTCAAGCACGAGCACGGAGCGCGAGGCGCGGCGCGCATAGATGGCGGCGGTCATTCCGGCGGGACCGCCGCCAACGACGATGATGTCATGCATGGCGCTACTCCGAAATCAGCGCGACGATGTCGTCGCGGGATGTCAGACCGACATGCCGCTTGACTTCCTCCCCGCCCTTGAAAAGGACGAGACAGGGTATGGAGGCGACGTCGTAGTCGTCGGAAAGCTCGTCCTGGTCGTCGATGTCTATGGAGACGAACTTGACGCCGGGCGTCGCGGCGGCAAGTTCTTCGAGAACCGGCTTCATGGCCTTGCAGGGGCCGCACCATCCGGCATTGAAGTCGGCCAGCACGGGCTTGTCCGACTTGAGAACTTCGGACTCGAATGTTTCTTTTGTGACTGCGAGCATTGCGTCTTTCTCCGATTGAATGACTAGTTCGCCAGAAGCGACTCGATGCACGGCGCGAGGTCTTCGGGCTTGGTCTTGGGGCCGCTGCGCTTGACGACGTTGCCCGCCCGGTCGACGAGGAACTTGGTGAAGTTCCACTCGATGAGGCCCGGCTCGCGCTCGGGGGCGATGCCGTGCTTGGCGAGAAGCGCGCGCAGCGCGGCGGTTTCCTCGGCCGGGTCGTCGTCCGCGGGCTTCTCGGCCTTGAGGAACTTGAAGAGCGGATCGGCGCCGGGGCCGTTCACCTCGATTTTCGCGAGCTGGTCGAAGGTGGTCTTGTACTTGGCGGTGCAGAAGGCGTGGATCTCGGCATCGTCGCCCGGCGCCTGGTGGCCGAACTGGTTGCACGGGAAGTCGAGGATCTCCAGCCCCTTTTCATGATATTTCTCGTAGAGTTCCTCAAGCCCCTTGTACTGCGGGGTGAAGCCGCAGCCGGTGGCGGTGTTGACGACGAGGAGGACCTTACCCGCGAGGGTCGAGAGGTCGAGCGTCGCGCCCTTGCGGGCCTTGACGGTGAAGTCGTAGATGGTCATGGTCTTGTTTCCTTCAGTGCGGAACGGGGTGAACGAAAAGCGCTAGACGAGCGTCGGAAGGTAGTTCTGGAGGCCGAGTTTGCCGCAGAGTTCGACCTGGCCGCGGAGCCAGTAGAGGTCCTCTTCCTCGTCGGCGAGGTAGCCTTTGAGCGTGTCGTAGGTGAGCGGGTCGTCGCACACAGTGGCCATGCATTCGCGCAGGAGCGGAACGCCCTTCTCCTGGATGGCGAGGTCCTCCTGGATGTAGGCGACGGGATCTTCGACGATTTCGCGGGCCTTGCACCCTTCGAACACGGGCTTGCCGCCGAGGTCGAGGATGCGTTCCTGCATCTTTTCGACCCACCCCATCTCCTCGGAGAAGTGCGAGAGGAACTTGTCGCCGAGTTTCGTGAATCCGGCGGCCTTGAGCGCCTGGCCCTGCAAACGGTGCACGAGCGCGCCTTCGGTGAGGCCGGTGACGAAGAACTGGAGGGCTTTGATCGATTTTTCGGTATCCATGGATGTTTCCTTGCGTTGGTAGGTTTCAGAGAGGTTTGAGAACGGAGCAGAGCGTCGCCCAGACGGCGTAGGTCGGCGTCGGGAAGGCCGGGATCATGCGGGCGAGGTCCGCCGCGCGGAGGCGCTGGACGAGAACCAGCGTCAGGTAGTCGATCCAGTAGCCGGCGTCGGCACCGTAGACCGCCGCGCCCGCGAGGTAGCCTTCGCGGTCCACGACGAACGTCGCCTCGGCGTCGCGCTCGTTTTTGGCCATGCAGTTCATGATGCCGGAGCCGAACGGGAACGGAACGACGCGGTAGAAGTCCGGACGCTTCGCGGCTTCGTCCACTCCGACGCCGACCTGCGCGATGCGCGGGAGCGTGAAGACGAGGTTCGGCACGGCCGGATAGCGGATCGGCTCCGTCTCGCCCAGAATCTGCCGCGCGACGTATTCGGACTCGAACGCCGCCGTGGGCGTGAGCTTCGGAACCGTTTTGCAGACGACGTCGCCCGTGGCGTAGATGTTTTTGACGGCGGTACGCAGGTGGTTGTCCACGACGATGCCGCGGGGCGAGGCTTCGATCCCGAGCGCCTCCAGGCCGAGGTCTTCGAAATTGGCGACGCGCCCCGTCGCGTCGAGCGCGTAGTCGCACGCGAGCGCCAGGCCGTTCTTGGTGCGGACGACGAGCCCGCCGTCCGTCTTCTCGACGCCGCACACGTCCTCGTTCCAGTGGAAGCGGACGCCCTCGCCCTCCATCTTGGCCCCGAGCCGGGCGACGTAGGCGGCCGGATACATGCCGAGCGCCCGGCCGAAATGTTCGACGACATCGACCTCGGCGCCGAGCTTGACGGCCATGGAGGCGAACTCCATCGAGATGATCCCGGCGCCGACGAACACGAGGCGGCGCGGCATTTCGTCGAGGTTGTCGAGGAAGTCGCGGCTGCCGCGGAGCAGCTCCTTGCCGGGCACGTCGAGGCGGCGGTTGCGCTGGCCGGTGCAAATCACGATGTTGCGCGTCTCCAGCACGCGGTCGCCGACGGCCACCGCGTTCGGGCCGGCGATGCGGCCGCGCCCCATGACGAGCTCCACGCCGAGCTTCCCGCACCATTCGGGCAGGATCTTGTAGAGCTCGTTCGTCTCGCGCTTCTTGAAGACGCGCAGCGCCGGCCAGTCGATGCCGGGCTTTCCGGTCGTGCAGACGCCGTCGTAGTTCTGGAACGCCTGCAGCGCCTCGAACGGCCCGTCGAGCGCGATCTTGGCGTCGCATCCGTAGTTGGTGCACGTGCCGCCGGGCAGCTCCTGCTCGACCATCGCCACCTTCTTGCCGGCGGCCGCGAGCGCGAACGCGCCGTGGTTGGCGGCGTGGCCGCTGCCGATGAATACCGCATCGTAGGCCATGTCGTGAAATTCCTTCCCTGCTTGCTGTTGCCGGACGCCGCTAGAAGCCCTTTGCGAGTGCCGCGAGCGCTTCCGCCTTGGCGGGCGAGCGGTTTTCATCTCCGGCCGCGGTGACGACGCCGGCGTCCGCGAGCCCCATGACGCCGATGAACTGCCGGTAGGTCGCCGTGGCGGGGTCGAAATCGGGCGCCGCGCCGCTCATCAGAAGCGCCGCCTTCGTCGCCTTCGGCGGCTTGCCGATGGCGTAGAAGCGCTGGATCGCCGCCGAAATCTGCGCCGTCATGCCCGCGTAGTAGACCGGCGTCGCAAAGACGATCGCGTCGCACTCGCGCACGGACGCCATCACCTTCTCCATGTCGTCCTTCTGGACGCACGCGCCGGCGCCCTTGCCGTGGCAGTATTCGCAGGCGAGGCAGCCCGCGATCTTCATGCGGCCGACGGGGAGGACCTCCACGCCGTGCCCGGCCGCTTCCGCGGCCTTGCGGAATTCGTCCACCATCCAGGCCGTGTTGCCCTTCGCTCTGGGGGAGCCGTGAAAAACGAGAATCTTCATCGTGTCGTTCCTTGTCTTTGGAAAGATTGCCGTCCGAGCATCCCGGACGGGAAAAGGGACTACCAGAACCCGCTCCGCGAATCAATTCACACTTTGCATGATCCGTGAAGGAAACAGGACGCCGCCCTTTTCCCTTGAGGCGGGGCGTGGTAGACTTGGCGGTATGAAAAAGGGTACAGAAACGAAAGAACACGATGTCGAAGGGGCGCTCGCCGCCGCGTTGAGGAGGCTGGGGCGGGAGCGGCCGTTCGAGACGCTGTCCGTGCGCGACATCGTGCGGGAGGCGGGCGTCTCGACGCGGACGTTCTACAACCACTACCGCAGCAAATACGACCTCGTGATCCGGTTCTACGCCTGGAACGACGAGGCCGCCGTCCGCGCCGCGCGCGCCGGGGCGCCGTTGCCGCCGTGGCCCGAGCAGGTGCGCGACGGCCTCGTGCGCTTCCGGCGCGACCGCGCGATGTTCGCCGGCGCGATGCGCGACATGGCCGGTCCGGAAGGGTTCGGCGAAACGCTGCTCGAACACGCCTGCCGCACGATGGCCGACTACGCCGAACTGCGGACCGGCCGCCCGCTCCCGGACGCACTCGCGCCCGTCCTGCGGCTCTACGCGGCGGGCGTCGTGCGCCTGGTCTGCGAGTGGCTCCTCTCCCCTGCCCTGCAGTCCGTCGACGACTTTCTCGGCGTCCTCGTCGCGGCGCTCCCCGCCCCGCTCCGCGAAATCCTCCTCTGACACGGCGGAAGAAAATCCGGGGTCTGTCCCGAATGCTGATTAGTTAATCACAACTATAGTAAAGTCAATTAGTTGCAATCAATATATTAAGCATGGATACTGCTTGCCTGCGGAGTGACAACACAGGAACGTTAGTGGAGGATTTCTGTCGAATGCCAAAGTGCTATGGAAACGGCAACAATCCATTTGGCGAGCAACGGACAGA
>JAFYAC010000099.1 GCA_017540905.1 Kiritimatiellia bacterium
ATGGGCCACCCTTCGCCTCCGCCACGGCCGCGACCGGGCCCATGACCTCTTCGTGGAAGCCCTGGACACCCTGGCCGCCAATCCTTCCTCATCCATCCCGGACCTCCTCTTCCCCTTGCCCTCCAATCCCTGACCCCATACCAAGGTGGGCCGCAAGGAGCTCGGAATCAATCTCGTCCGTCCGGCGGGCTACTCCGACCTGGCGAGGGGCAAGGCCCCCCTCCTGCCGGGGGACAAGCTCGCTTTCACGTTCAACATCCCCGGCGAAGGGCCCATCGCGACGAACAGCACCGAGCAGGGCCGGAAAAACATCGGGACGGTGCTCGGCAAGATCGAGTCGCTGTGCGGCAAGCCCCGCACCGCGCAGGCGTCGAGCGTGATGACGATGGTTTCGCAGTCGGCCCTTTCGATCCTGAGGGGGGGGGCTGTCGATCTACGGCATCGAAACCAACGAACACGGCGCGTGCGACTTCACCCGCTCGAAGAACGGCGAAACCGGCGAGGTGACGATCAAGTACTCCAGCCCCGAGGCCCTGCCGTTCAAGTTCGAGTGGACCGCCACCGTCGGCACCGACGGCCATGTCACCACCACCCCGATGCGCTTCGCCGCCGACAAGGCGTTCCTGGCAAAGGACATGGCGGATACCGCCCAGGCGCTCAAGAACGTCACCAATTTCAAGAACGAGCCCGACGACGTCAAGGAACGGATCGCCAATTTGGTGGTCGAGAACGCCGGGTGGGACCCCGACCTGATGGCGCTCCTTCGGATGGACAACGGGAAGGTGGCGTACGGCGTCATCCTGGATGCGGGCGGGGACGTGCGGTCCGACGAAAAAATCCTCGCCAAGCTCGAGGCGCTGCGCAAGAACGTGGAAGAACTGCGCGCGGCCACCAAGGGCGACAAGCGGGCTTTCGAAATCGGCCTGCAACAGCTCACCATGCTCGAGGGCAACGCATTGCAGCCCGGCGGCATCGCCAAAATGTGCGAGACCGTCGCCAAGGCCGACATCGGCGCCATCCGGAACCTTTCCAAGGATTCCAGCCCCCAGGACGTTTTCAATGCCATCTGCCGGATGCATGCCATCGTGCAGGAGGCCTGCATCGAATCCAGGATCATGACGGGCTTCGACAAAGCGGGCGGCCTCGAGGTCGTCTCGCTCAACAGATTCGTCTCGGGCCTCGTGTTCGCGCGCTGCGACACCCGGACCCTCGAGGGCATCCGGGACGCGATCTACAACGAAAACGGCATGAAGGTGAAGATCGCGCTGGACGAACTCTTCCAGGATCACTAGAGCGGTTTAAGAAATACTGTAGCCGTTTCGGGAGGGCCGCGCTTTGTCGCGGCCGTGTGCAAGGACGAAAAACCAGGCCCGGACGAAGCCGGGCCATCCCCGGCTTTCGGCTACACTTTTTCTTAATTTGCTCTATCCCCCCGGCCGGACGTGCATGACGGCCTGACCGTCGACCCGGAGAGCTTCCGGGCCATCACCGCCCGCTTCCTGGACCACACGGCGGGCGTGGAAAACGCATCACAGGCCGCGCGGGCCCAACTCAAGGAATAGCACGGACGCCCCCGCCGGCGCAGGCAAAGGAGAAAACCCCATGGAACTGGAACAACTGATGTCCGCCTTTGCTGAAAACCTCGGAATCGACGGGCTGGCGGTCAATGACGGCACCTGCTCCATGACCATCGACGACATCCCGATGGAATTCACCGAGTCGCCCGACGGCCTGGCCGTGATTGGGGCCGCCGCCATCGGGATACCCCCGCCGGAAAAGCCGGACACCTTCAACAGGATGCTCCTGGAGGCCAACACCCAGCTGTACGGGACGCAGGGCATCGCCCTGGGGATCTCGCCGGACAGCGGCGAAATCATCCTCTTGGGCGGCCTCCCCTTCCAGGGCCTGGAGATGAAGGAATTCTGCAAAGCCCTGGACGAGTTCGTCAACAAAGCCGAGGAATGGCACGAAACGCTGGAAAACTTCCGTCCCGCCGCCGCAGAAGCCGCCACCCGCGACGAGGAAGCCTCCCGCCTCGGCCGTTTCGGCATGACCGCCCCCGGCTTCATGAGCGTCTAGCGCGGGTTCGGGAAAGAGCGCAGCTCCTGTTTCGCCTTCCGGACGGGTGGGGCGAGCTCTCCGAGCGAGCCGTTCCTTGCACCTCTGCGGCTCGCACGGAGTGCTCGCTCCACCGGGTCCCTGTCACGGGGCGGCCACCGTATTTCTTCACCCGCTCTGACGCGGGTTCGGGCCCAGTGCGGCCTCGATCCATTGTTCCACCCCGGACGCGCAGAAGCGCGTCCCTCCCCCTGGAGCGCTCCCCGGGAGGGTCGCGCTTCCGCGCGACCTTGTGCCCGGAAAACGTCTGCCCGACCACGGAAAACCCGACCCGCTCTCATTTCCCGCCCGTCCGCACCGCAAACTCGTCTCTCGTCTCTGCGCGCCCGCAGCGCGCCACCGCATCTTTTCACTTTTCACTATTCACTTGTCACTCGCGCCGCCGGCGCGGAGTCGGTAGCCGGCGCCGCGGACGGTTTCGAGGTGGCTGGCCGCGGAGCCGAGTTTGCGGCGGACTTGCACGATGTGCTGGTCGAGGGTCCGGCTCGCGGCGTAGTAGTTTTCGCCCCAGACGGCGTCGAGCAGGGCGTCGCGCGTCAGGACTTCGCCAGGATGCGCCGCAAAGGTCTTCAGGAGCCCGAGTTCGCGGATGCTCAGAGTCTGCTCGGGGCCGCCGGGGGGCTGGACGGTGTAGCGGCGGGCGTCGATGCGCGCGCCGCCGATATCGAAGGTGTCGGGCTGCGGGGCGGCGGAGGCGGAAGAAGCGGTGCGGCGGGTCCACTTCATGATGACCGCCAGGCGGGCGAAGAGGACGTCGAGGCGCACGGGCTTGGGTATGTAGTCGTCGGCCCCCAGGCCCAGCCCGAGGACCTGGTCTTCGCCCTCGGCCTTGGCGGTGAGGAAGACGACGGGTACGAGGTCGTCGCGCCGCCGGATTTCGGCGCAGACGTCGTAGCCGCTCTTCCCCGGCATCATGACGTCGAGGAGGAGGAGGTCGGGGCGCCGCTCGGCGTAGGCGGCGAGGGCTTCGGCGCCGTCCTTGCAGGCGCGGACCGCGTAGCCTTCGCTGCGCAGGGCCAGGACGAGGGCGTTGCGGAGGGTGGTGTCGTCTTCGGCAAGGAGGATCTCGGGCATGGGTCAGGCTTCTTTCAGGTGGAGGGTGAAGGTGCTGCCGCCGCCGGGCCGCCGGGCGCAGGTGAGGTCGCCGCCCATTCCGCGGGCGAGGCCGCGGGCGATGGCCAGTCCGAGGCCGCTGCCGCTCGTCGCGGCGGAGAGGGTGCTGTCGCCGCGCTGGCCGCGCTCGAAGATGCGTTCTTCGTCGCCGCGCGGGATGCCGGGCCCGCGGTCCATCCAGTGGATGCGGGGGCCCTCGGTTTCGATCTCGACGGGCCCGTCCCCGGCGTACTTGAGGGCGTTGGAGAGGAGGATGGCGCCGATCTGCCGGATGGCGTCCTTGTCGGCGGCGACGGTGACGGAGGGGCCGGCGGCGCGCACGGCAGCGTGGCCCTGGGAGGCGCCGGCGGCGGCCTGGAGTTCGGCGGGGTCGAGGAGGAAGGAGGCGAGGTCGAAGGTTTCGATGCGGTAGCGCCGGGTGCCCTTTTCGAGGCGCCGGAAGTCGAGCAGTTCGTCGACCATGCGCCCGAGGCGGTCGGATTCGACGATGATCGCTTCGAGGGCGCCGCGGCGGAGGTCCTCCCCGGGGATGCGCCCGCCGGCGAGGAGTTCGGCGTTGAGGCGGATGCCGGCGAGCGGGGTCTTGAGCTCGTGGGAGACGTTGTCGAAGAAGTCGGCCTTGGCGCGGGCGTCGAGGCGTTCGCGGCGGAGGGTGTGGACGAGGCTCAGGCCGCCGCCGACGAAAGAGAGCGTGATGAAGAGGGTGATGGCGGCGGCGGCGGCGAAGAGGAGGGCGGCCCGGAAGCGGAACTCGGCCCCGCCGTCGGCGCGCGCGGCGTGGAGGGTCTTGTCGCCGAGGGGGGGGCCGAGGTCGCAGGCGCCTTCGAAGGGGTGGCGGGCGGGCCAGTCGGCGCTGGCGTAGAAGCGGGAGCCGTCGAGGTTGCGGATTTCGAAGGCGGTACCGCGCGCGCGGCCGGTACCGCGCATGGCGTCGCAGAGGGGGGCGATGTCGCCGGGCGAGAGGGGGGAGGGGTGGTCTTCCTTGAGGTGGCGGGGGGCGGGCGGACGGCGGGCGGCGCGATGCTGCGGGAAAGGATCGCCGAGTCCCGCGGCGTGGACGCGCGCCATGAGGGCGTCGGCGATCCATTCGGCGTGGGACTGGAGGTCGAGCCGCTCGTCGGCGAGCATCTTCTGCCACGCCGTGCGCACGCCCCACACCGCCGCCGCGAGGCCGAGCAGCGCGGGGAGGAGGGTGGAGAAGAGGAACAGTCGCAGTTCCCTGGACTTGGAGGTGTCGGAAGCGCTCATGGTCTGTCGGCACGTATACCACAAACCGGGCGCCAAGGGAGGGCCAATCGGGCGTGTCGGGGATTTTTGACACAGCTTTGACGCGCGGTTGACACCCGCCCCCCGCCGGATTACGGCCAATCCGCTGGCCCTCGCGCCCCCGCAATTATTCCAATGATTGGATAATATTTTTCCAATGGTTGGAAAAATCAGCCCGTTTTTTCCAATGATTGGAAAATTTTTTTGCCCGTTTTCCAACGATTGGAAAAAATTTTCGGGCCATTTCCGGGAAACAAAAAGAACAAAAAGGACAACAAAACAACCGGCGGACAAAACCGTCAGACAATTCCGACTATTCCCGACAATTGTTTGAGGAGACAACTTGGACAACTCGGTACAACCTTGCAAGGTCTCACGCAAAGTCCGCCAAGTCCGCCAAGTGTGCGGGAGGGAAACGGGAGATGGGAATCTACAAGAATGTCTCGAATGCCGCTGCGCGGACTTGGATGGTTGGGAGACGGGAGGGATGTCTACATTGAAAACCAGGAAAACCGCTTCGCGGACAGGAACGCGCTTGAGGCGCGGATGGGGGAGACAACTTGGACAACTCGGGACAACTCTTTTCCAGGTACGTCGCCCAACCAGGCGGCGACCGGGAGCGCGGGCGTCCCGCCCGCGACGATTCTGGAAAGTGAAAACCTGTCGAAACAGCCAATGTTTTCCACAGTCTCCCATCCAGCGGCGCGGCTGGACACCGCCCCACCGAAAGCCTCGCGTTGCTTGTTCAGAAGCTTCCGCGCCACTTCCGGGGGTGCGGCATCCTGCCGCGCCCTTGCGGATGCCGAGAGGGAGGGACTCGGGAAGACGAGAGCCTCAAGGGGAGGAGGCCGCTTGGCGGGCCTGGTGGAGGATGGTGCGTTCTTCCTCGTTCCGACCTTCGTCGGGAAGGGAGGTCAGGCGCCCTTGCAGATGGCGGGTGACGCTTTCGAGGCGGGCGGCGTTGCCCGCTTCGGTTTGGATCGCGTACTGTCTGGCCAGCTCGCGGAGGATGACGAACTCCTTGCGCACCTCCGATGGCTCCGTCGCCGGCGGGGCGGCATCGCGCTCGGCGGACTCCGGCGCAGAAGGCCGTCCGCAGGAGGCGGCGGAGAAAAGGAGGGCCGCCGCGAGGGCGGCCCTCCATGGGATTCGGCTTGCCACAGCTTACTCCGCCGCGCCGCCGTTGACCACGCGGTAGAAGGCCGTGTTGCCCTTCGGCGCCATCTTGATGTGGACGCGGCCTTCGCCGTCCACGCTGACGGAGCCGTCGCCGGCATCGACGCCCGACCAGTCGCCGCCGGAGAGGTCGGCGCTTTCCTGCAACTGGATGGCCAGGTCGATGGCACCGTCCTCGGGGTCCACCTCGATGACGGTATCGCCCATCGCCAGCGCCTTCATCTGCTCGCGCGTGTAGAAGCCGCCCTGGGCCGCCTTCTCCTCGGCCAGGCGTTCCGCCGCGTCTTCGGGAATGAAGTGCGCCGTCACGGTCTTGGGCATGTCCATGGTGATGGTGACCTCCGGCTCCACCCCCACCGCGTCGCCGCTCCAGTGCGTGAAGGCGAAGCCTTCGTCCGGCGTCGCCGTCAGCGTCACTTTTTCGTTGGTCTCATAATCGCCCGCGCCCGTCACCGTACCCGAGCCTTCCACCTTCGTGGTCAACGTGAGGTTGGCGTGCTGGGTCACCGTGTACTCCTGGCCGGAGATGATGATCTTGCCCATGCGGGTCTCGCCGGAGGTGTTGTCCGCGACGGTGTAGCGCAGGGTGCCGCTGCCCACTCCGATGTTGCCGCCGAGCAGTACAATCCAGTCTGCCGTCACGATGGCTTCCCAGACTGCGTCGATGGGGGCCGTGATGCCGATTTCGCCCGCGCCCGCGTTGCTCCCCACTTCGCCCACGGCGGGGTCGATGGAGAGTTCATAGCCGCGCTGGGTGATTTCCAGCGTCTGCCCGGCAATCGTCAGCGTTGCCGTCCGCGATGCCACCGACGAGTTGAAATCGTCCACCACGAACATGATTTCCGCGCTCCCGTGTCCGCTTGTGTCCATCAGCGTCAGCCACGACGCATCGGAAGTCGCCGTCCACAGTCCGTCGCCCTCCACTTGCACGCTGATGAAGCCCGAGTCGCTCGTTTCACGGAACACCGTTCCGTCATACGTCAGCTGCGACCGAAGCCCCTCCTGCTCCACCGTCACGGTCTTTCCCGCCAGCGTAATCGTCCCCGTCCGCCGCTCCGTCGATGGATTCGGTGCCACGGCATACGCCACCACGGCCGACCCCACGCGCGTCCCGGGGCCGAACACGCTGATCCAGTCCGCCCCGCTCGTGACATCCCACTGCGTACTCGCCGCAGCCGTCACCTGCACGCTTCCGTCGCCGCCAGACGCAGGGAACACATCATCATCCGACGACACCATCGGCTCGATCACTCCCTGTGTCACCGTGTGGACCACCTCCACCGGTTTGGTGGCTTCGTACAATGCCTTGACCTGCGCACTCGTCAACGCCCCGTCGATGAGCGTCATCTCGTCTAGCGCACCCGCCCATCCGCCTATGGTCAAGGATTGAATAGTTTCAATAATTCCATAAGGAGATCTCCAGCTATTTGTCGTGGGAGGAAAGTACCCAAAGGAAAGCTGAGAGGGGGTGTTCCCAATCTCTTCACCGTCCAAATATGCCGTGATGGATTTGCCTGCAATGCCCACCATGGTCAGCATGGTCCACCGTCTCGGCACAATCATCCCCCCCGTGCAAAGGGTTTCCTGGCCGTTCTGTTCCACAACAACCTGCCCCAAAGAATTCAGGTTCAGTCCCAAAGATTTGTTGGTGGCAACTAGCGGATTGACCAGATCTCCGTACCTATTGGTTGCTGTTCCTTGAACCAATTTTCGCTCAAGAAGGGTTGCTTTCGTTACAGGCAAAACATCCACATTTACCCACAAATTGAAAGTGGCGTTGCTGATGCCCTCCCAGGTTCCCGGAGAAGAAGAACTGTTCCACTTAGTAATCCTCCCCGCAAAAACGGAATTGACATTACCTATGACAAATTTCCCTTGACCTGTGCTCCACATCGCACGTTGCCTTGTTCCGGACCGTCCGGAAAATTCGGTCCACCCGGTTATCGTCACCCCTCCATCGCTCGCCGATCGCCAAGCCTGGTTGGACGAAACGCTGAAGTAGCCGTTCTGTCCGCATCGGAAATGGCTGGCCGAGAATGGGCTGGGGATGGCCGGAGGGATGGGTTCCCGCGTGTCCGTCCCCCTGACGACATTCAACGCCTCGGTGGCCGACAGCGCACGGCCCCAGAACTGCAAGTCGGCAAACGTCCCGTTCCGCATGTTCCCTTCGGAAGGGCTCGGAGTATATCCAATCATGAAAGCATCGGCGATGGGCGTCGCCCCAGCCGTAAGGTCACGCATGAGAGAGGCATCGAATTCGTCGACAAACGAAGCCGCCCCTTCATGCCCGGCATACACCCGGACATGGCCGTCCTCTCCCTGGCACAACACCACCCGCTGCCATTGTTTGTCCACTTCATAGCCCGTGTCATGGTTGTCCACGCACAACCTGTTGTTGGCATCGACGTAGAGGGAATGGGTCTGGAACATAGTCGCCAAGCGGTTGACCGCGCCCAATTCGCCAATCTTGAAACGTAGGGAGAAGCTCCAATCGTTCTTTTCCAGTTTGGGAATGGCGTCCCCAGAAAGTGTCACGAGGAACGTGCCGTCGAAGGCGCTTCCAAGCGAACGGCTTGCCGTCCGCTTGCCCGTTGCAAGGTCCGTCGTGTCGTGGATGTTCAAAAGCCGCCCCGTTTCGACTTCGTCTTCGGGTTCGACGGGGACTTGCTTGAAGATGATCTGCCCGGTCCGGTCTTCCAGCAAGGGGTTGGCGGTGACGACATATTTGGTGTTTCCGTTCCCTGCCCCGGTCGCACCTTCGGAAACCGTGATCCACGAATCCCGTGACTCCGCCAGCCACGGGGCATCTGGCGTCGAATAGACGGCGATGTTGCCGTAGGCCCCGACCGGGGAGGCCGTCGCCTCCGTCGGCGTGATGATGAGGGAAATGTTCGTCGTTCCGGCCTGGGTGACGGTCAACGTCTTGCTGCCGATGTCCACCGTCCCCGTCCGGGGCAAAGCGCTGGGATTCGCCCCCACGGCAACAAGAATCGTGGAATTGCCGTAGCCGTAGCCGTCATCCACCACGGAAATCCACGAGGCCTTCGGCGTCACGCTCCAAGCCGTCTCCGGCATGGCGGCCACCACCACCTCGAACGTTCCCACGTCGAAGCCCATTTTCTGCTCGGTCGGCGTGATGATGACATCCGTCCCCGTCTGCGTCACGGTGAACGTCTTGCCCGCAATGGTGAGGGTTCCCGTCCGGGGCGTCGTCCCGTTCGTGTAGACCGCGACCGTGTAGGTTACCGTCCCGACACTGATTCCCGAGGTCGGTTCCACGGTCAGCCAGTCATCATTGGCCCTCGCCGTCCAGGATACGCCGGCATCCACCGTGACCTCAATCGTTCCGCTTCCGCCCGCGTAGTCCGCCGTGGCCGTCGAGGGCGTGAGCGTTGAATCGTATCCCGTCTGGTACACCGTGAACGTGTTCCCGGCGATGTCGATGGTTCCCGTCCGGGCATCGGTGCTGAAGTTCGCCGCCACCATGTAGATGCACGACACCCCGGCCTCGCCACTGGCCCGGCTCAGGGTAATCCAGTCGGCCTCGGTCGTTGCCGTCCAGGTCCCGCTTCCCCCCGTGTTCACCGAGTAGGCGCCACCTTCCTTTCCCACCTCCTTGCTGACGGTGGCAATGGTCACCTCCGCAATTGCCGAGGTGGTAATGAAAACTGACAAAACGAACGCGACAAACCAACGGAGATGGAGCTTCATGGTCGGGACCTTTCTGATAATTCCTCAGGGGGTGATGTTATTGCAAGAGCGTCAAAGACCTGTGTCCGGCAAAGTTCCTGCCTACGGCATGCAATATGCTTCTCATGGCGTAATCCTCTCTGTTTTCATTTGTTATGGCTTTCAACATTGTTTTGCGGTCGGACACCGTGTCCAATCCGCCCTTCACTCAAATACTCGCGCTCCACATTCAAATCTTTCATCATGGCCTCATTCTTTTTGGGGAGGGTGTGCAACCCCACGCGCCGAACATGCACCCATCGGCCATGGCTTGTTCCTCCACAACTTCATGTGTAACGGATGGGATTCGCTTGGCCTTTCTTGCAGTATTTGTCGGGCAACCGGCAGGAAAGAAGGGATAGGTGCCCGGGGTCCCGGGATTCCTCCGCGGTAAACTCAAACCGTCCCTCGTATTTGGCAGACTTGTGCCATTTGACATCCGTGAAGACACCTTTGATGACGCCCCCGACACTGGCCACGACGGGAAGGTTCTTGGCGCGCTTCGGATCGATCCGCCAAGCGGCCCGGACGGCTTCGTAGACACTTTTCTTCTCATCGACGACCGTCTGGCGAATTTTGATGATGACAGCCTTGATGTTGCCGAATTTCGCTTCCGGGGCGTCATAAAACGCCTTCACCTGCTCGACCGTCATGCCCCCGCGAACAGCGCTTCCATGCCCGGACTGGATATTCGTGAGTTCCGGATAGGCATCGATGAGGGCCGCCTCGACCTCCAGAGCCATCTCCTTGTCAACGAGGCCATGCCGGTGGATGATGGCGGTCACGGGCAGCCCGGCCTTCCGGATTTCGCGGATCAATTCCGTCTTGAGGTCGAGCTCGTCTTCGCCCTTCGTGGGCTTCAGTGCCGAATTGATGTGGTCGAATACGCGGTTGTTCGTTCCCTTGCCTACGTAAAACGTCTCTTCCGTGCGGGGATCGACAAGACGGTAGACGTAATGTCCGAGTTTTTCGCGGATTGTTTTCGAGAACTTTCCAGATGCCTGACGCGGCCTCCTTTTGGAGCCAGGCGCGCGGGACGATGGCAATGGCGTCGGCTTGTCTGCTCTCTGGGCCTTTCTGTTGTTTGTCATGTCCGCTTCTCCTCGCCCGGGGTTCTCCATCCGGCGAGTGGGCTTTCGGGCAACGAAAAGCGCACTCACCCTGTGTTCTTATTGGAGGCCCTGAGAAGCCTATGGTAGTAACACTTGGGGTGTGCGCTTGAGGCGCACCGCCCAAAAGTGCCGACTGCCATGAAAAGTTCTCAGGTTTCCAATAAGCGACAGCTTTGCGGAATGCAAAGGAATGAAATGTCTTGGCACCCTCCGCCGCATACGCGACCTCAAGCGCCAGTATCAAGTTACCCAACCGCCCCTCATTCGTCAAATGGATTTCCGCCCCATTTTGGTCCATGGCGTTTCCCGTTTCGGCCCGCGTGAATCAAGAAGGGACAGCCCAATACAATGCACACAGCGTTCCCAATGTACCTACACTTCCGCTCTCCTACCACATTCCACCCTCTTTCCATGTCCGCGAAGCGGTTTTCATGGTTTTCAATGTTGACCATCCTCCCGCACTCCAGCCGCCCTTTTGTTTCCTTTTTGTCTTTTTGTGCAAAACCGTCCTTCAAGCCCTCCGCGCCTCCGCGCCTCCGCGTGAGTTCTTTCCTCCCGCTCTCCCTCCCGCTCCCTTTTCGGCCTTGGCGGACTTTGCGTGAGACATTCTTCCGCCCTCCATCCGCTCTCCTTCCGCCCCGGCGCGGCAAGATGCCGCACCCCCGGAAGTGGAGTCCATGGCTGGCGAGAGATTACAGAAA
>JAFYAC010000100.1 GCA_017540905.1 Kiritimatiellia bacterium
CCTTTTCCATCCCCCCTCCCCCTTTTCCCCTCCAGAATTTCCCATGAAAGAACTCGTCGAATACATCTCCAAGACCCTCGTCGACCATCCCGAAGAACTCCGCATCACCGAAATCGAGGGTGAACGCACCATCGTCTTCGAACTCCGCTGCAACCCCGAGGACGTCGGCAAAATCATCGGCAAGAGCGGCAAGACCATCGGCGCCGTCCGCACCCTCCTCAGTACCGTCGCCGCGCGCCAGAACCGCCGCGCCGTCCTCGAAGTCGTCGAATAACCCCGCGGCCCCCGCCGCCCCCCTTTCCCTCCGCGCATGGACGCCCCCCTGCGCATCGATATCCTCACCATCTTTCCCGGGATGCTCGACAGCGTCCTCGGCGAAAGCATCCTCAAGCGCGCCCAGGAAGCCGGACTCGTCACCATCCGCTGCGTCAACCTCCGCGACTGGGCCACGGGGCCGCACCGCACCACCGACGACCGCCCCTACGGCGGCGGTCCCGGCATGGTCATGAAGCCCGAACCCGTCTTCAAGGCCATCGACGACCTCCGCACCCCCGAATCCAAGGTCATCCTCATGACCCCCCAGGGGCAACCCTACCGCCAGGAGACCGCCCTCGCCCTCTCGCACGAATCGCACCTCATCTTCGTCTGCGGCCACTACGAAGGCTTCGACGAACGCATCCGCACCGGCCTCGCCGACCTCGAACTCTCCATCGGCGACTACGTCCTGACCAACGGCGTCCTTTCCGCCGCCGTCGTCGTCGATTCCGTCGTCCGCCTCCTTCCCGGCGCCCTCGGCGGCGAAGGCGCGGCCGACGACGAATCCTTCACGACCGGCCGCCTCGAATACCCCCAGTACACCCGCCCGCCCGTCTTCCGCGGCATGGCCGTCCCCGAAATCCTCTTCTCCGGCAACCACGCCGCCATCGCCAAGTGGCGCCTCGAACAATCCCTCCAGCGCACCCAGTCCCGCCGCCCCGACCTCCTCCCCGCCCCCTAGAGCAAATTAAGAAAAAGTGTAGCCGCAAGCCGGGGGGAGGGCTCGGCTTCGTCCGGGCCTTGTTTTTCGTCCTTGCACTCGGCCGCGACAAAGCGCGGCCCTCCCGAAACGGCTACAGTATTTCTTAAACCGCTCTAGGGCGGTTTACGCTTTCCCGTAGCTTTCCGGACGCTTCCCCACCACTCCGTGTCTCCGTCCTCCGTTCCCTCCGTGTTTCGCGCCGCGAGCCCATTTCCCACCGGGAAATCCTTGTCTCCCAAAACCCGTCCATCCCCCACCCCACTTTCCCCTCTCCCTCACCTCCCCCTCCCCTCTATCTCCCCCGCCCTTCCTCCTTCCCCCCTTCTATCGTCCCTCCACTCCATCCACATATCGTTGCAACGGCGTCCGAATCTCCTCCCCGCCCCCCATCCTCCCTTCCCAATCCCCCGTCCCGCCTTCTTCCCCTTCCCCACCCCCTCCCGAGCCCGCCCCCTCCCGCCGCGACTGCAAATCCCACCCATCCACGTACACCTTGCGCGCGAGCGTCGTCTCCAGAAAATCCCGGTGCGACTGTTCCGCCCGCTGCCACAGCTGGTTCAGCGCCAGCCCCCACGCGGCGTCGTCCGGCGCCCGCACCGACCCGTCGTCCCCGAACTGCCACCAGTGCTTCTTCGGCTGCGGCGGCTTTCCCAGCTCGGCAAAATACGCCGCATACCCCGCCAACGCCTCCCGCAGGGCCGGCGGCGACCCCGGCGCCAGCTCCTGCACCCGGATCCGCAAACGGCCCGCCAGCCGCGTGCACCATTCCTGCCCGCGCCACGTTGCCAGTTCCCCCGCGAACACCTCCTCCGGCACCCCGTCCGGCACGTCGGGCCCGGCATCCCGCGGACGCACACGCAACACATCCATGAGCAGGGATTCCTGCGCCAACGACCGGTCCTGCCGCCCCGCGGCGGCGGCATCGCCGGCGGCCGCCGCCCGCGCCAGCCAGGCCCGCCATTCCTCTTCGGGATTCTTCCCCGCCAGCGCGCCGCAATGGGCCTTCAGCCAGCGCGGCGACAGGGTCTCCCGCCGTCCCAGCGCATCGAACGCCGCCTGCCAGGACACCGCATCCCCGGCCGGCAACAGGAACTCCACCGCCATCCCCGCGTACGCCTTTTCCCTCCATTGCCCCGACGGCAAGCTCCCCAGCTTCACCACTTCCGCCAGCGGCATCGTGCGTCCCTCCCGCCAGTCTTTCGCAACCCAGGACCGGCTCCGCGCCCGCCACCCCGCGTCGCAAACCTGCGCCAGCCCGCAAGACAGCCAGTCCGGGGCTTCCGCCCCCATCCCGAAGCGGTATTCCGCCGGCGTCGATTCCGACGCCAGCCGGTTGACCAGCAGCCAGCAGGCCGCCTCAGCGAAATCCCCGTTCTCCACGCCCCACGCCCCGGGGGCCGCCAGCCGTTGCAGGAAGCGCCCGTCCTCCCATCCCTGGATCTTCACCACGGGCTCCGTCCCCTCCGCCCGCGTCCGGAACGACACCGCCACCGGCGGCTGCCCCGCGAACGGCACCTCCCTCCCCACCCACTTCTCCACCGCCTCCTCCAGCGCACCCAGCCGCTCCACCCACCGCAGGTTCTCCCCGGACGGCAACCCCGACACCAGATAATGCAAATCCGAACTCCGCACCGGCGAACGCCCCGCTTCGCCCCTTGCCGCCGCCGGCCGCATGCACGCCGCCAGCCCGCAAGCCACAGCCACGGAGGCCAATGCCAACCGCGCCCGCTTTGCGGGCGGGCGCGGGTTGGCTGGGGGGGCGGTTGGGGGCCGATGGCTATTCACCATCGCCGCTGTCCGGTGCGTCTTCGGGCAGAACCGTCCATACGCGGAAGAAGCCGCGCGGACTGTTGAAATGCTGCTCGTCGACCGGCACGGCCGTGTTGGTGCCGGTGGCGGTCACGTTCGTGATGCCGATCCACTCATCGTCCTCCGCCAGGATGTCCTCCACGAACTCGAGGTTGTAGGTCAGGCCCGAAATGGACGGCCACGCCACGTCGTAGAAATACACCTGCTCCTCGGCGGAATCCTGCAGCTCCTCGTCCGTGTACGCGGGAGTCGTGGCCAGGCGGATATCCAGGAAGTACGGCGCCTTCGGATTCATGCCGTGCACGTGCTCGAAGCCGTCGGAGAACCCGTCGCCGTCCGTGTCCCAGTCCTCCGGGTCCGTATCGCTCAGCGTCGTCTCCGCCAAGTCCACCAGCCCGTCGCCGTCCGTGTCCTCGAGCGCCGTGCCGTCCATCGCCGTCCAGGCGCCGAACGTGACGTTCGTCACCGGCTGCGTGTCGTCCGCCGTGTAGACGAACGGCCGCGAGTCGCAGTAGGCCACCGATTCCGCCGACGTCGGCCCGCTGAAAACACGCGCCACGTACCGCTTGTCCTTCTCCAGGCCCGACACGCACTCGGCAAACAGCCCGTGCCCGCGCGCCGACTCGATGACGCCCGCCCCGACCTCCGAGGTCCCCTTCAGGGGATTCCGCACCTCGAGCCACGGCGATTCCGGAGAGTACGCTTTCCACCCCGCCAACCCCGTCCCCGCCTTGTACATCTCACGGAATTCGATGTACGAGCCGTCGGGCTGAAATCGCCCGTCGAAACCGTACAGGTCCTCAAGCGTGCCGACGTACAGATTCGCCGCCAGCGGATCCGCCCAAGCCATGGAAGCCACCGCGGCCAACGCCGCCAACCCCGCCAGCAAACCCCTGGATTTCACGTTCAAGCACTTCATGGCCTAATCCTCCTCGCAAACCGATCCACCGCCGCCAGCCTT
The DNA here is from genome assembly GCA_017540905.1 of Kiritimatiellia bacterium. Lineage (GTDB taxonomy): Bacteria > Verrucomicrobiota > Kiritimatiellia > CAIQIC01 > Lenti-01 > CACXEY01. The sequence goes on from JAFYAC010000100.1 coordinate 3,789, forward strand.
CGCAACGCGCCTGCGGCGCCATGCCGCCAGCGCGACCCCTCCCAGCCCCAGCAACCCCACCGTCGCCGGCTCGGGAATCACTTCGAAATAGTTCGGGCTCTCCGCAATCAGGTTCGTCACAGCCAGCGTGTCCGTCGCATAGCTCGGCGACAGCGTTTGGGGGGTGCTCACCCCCCAGTAGCTTGCAGTCACTTCCCCCTGTTTGATTTCCGTCGCGCCGAACACACGGATGTACACCGTGTCGTAGAGGTAATTGTCCACCGTGATCTGCGTGTACAGGCCGTACCAGGTGCCCACGCTCTGGATGGACCCAGTGTACAGGATTTCGTGTCCGCCCTGCGTGTTGTTCGCCAGCCACACGTCCTTGTCGTCCGGGACATGGCCCGAATCGTACGGGGCCGCCGATGTCGTCGTGTCGCTCGTCGTGCCGTACGGCTTGCCGTTCTCGTCCCCGAACTGGGAGGCCACGGTGTTGCTGAAATTGTCCCCTTCCCCCTGCTTGAACCCAATCACCTGGATGATCGATCCTTCCTGCAAATGATAGGCACCGTCCACGGAGGAAGCCCCCATCTTCGTTGCATCCGTCCACCGCAAATCCAGCGTCAGCAACATCGCCTGCGCAACCGTGGCCCCCCCCGCGAAAAGTGCGGACAGCGCGAGCGCCAGCCCCCGGAAGGGGCGGCATCGACCAACCAATCTCGTTTTGCGTTCCACGGCTAATTCCACCTTTCGTCCCGGACTATACGCGCGCGCAACCCCCTGCGCAAGCGAAAACCCGCCCCACTTTCCGCTTCCCCCTCCCCCCCCACCCGCTACAATGCCGTCCATGAACAAGACCATCACCATCACCCTCGAAGACGGCCGGCGCATCCCCTGCCCCGTCGAAACCGTAGTCGGCGACCTCCTCCCCTCCCCGGACGACCCAACCACCGGCCTGCCCTACCTCGGCGCCCTGGTCAACAACGAGCTCGTCACCTTCGCCTACACGCTGGACATCGACTCCACCGTCCGCTTCGTCACCATGGCGAGCGACCCCGGCATGCAGATTTACACCCGCTCCCTCTCCTTCCTGCTCGCCAAGGCGGTCAAGGACCTCTTCCCCGCGGCTCGCTTCTCCGTCGAGCACGCCCTCGGCTCCGGCCTCTACTGCGACTTCACCGACGGCCCCGAACCCGGCATCTCCGCCGAACGCGCCGCCGCCCTCGAAGCCCGCATGCGCGAACTCGTCGCCGCGGACCTCCCCATCCAGCGCCAGCGCATCTCCTACACGGCCGCCTTCGAGCACTTCGAGAAGAACGGACAGGCGGACAAGGTCTCGCTGCTCCGCTTCCGCAACCCGCACAAGGTCGTCACCTACTTCTGCGACGGCTTCCGCGACCTCGCCCACGGGCCCATGACCCGCACCACCGGCCCCCTCCGCTACTTCCGCATCATCCCCTACCAGGCCGGCTTCGTCCTCCAGATGCCCTCCTGCGACTCCGCGCCGGAGATCCCCGAATTCCGCCCCATCCCCGTCCTTTCCGACACCTTCAAGGAATACAACCGCTGGGGCCGCATCCTGGGCATCAACACCGTCGGCCGCCTCAACGAGATCATCGCCGCGCGCGAAATCCGCGACTTCGTGAAGGTCGCCGAGGCCCTCCACGAGAAGAAGATCGCCGCCATCGCCGACCAGATCGCCTCCCGTCCCGGCACCAAGTGGATCCTCATCGCCGGCCCCTCCTCCTCCGGCAAGACCACCTTCGCCAAGCGCCTGGCCATCCAGCTGCGCGTCAACGGCCTGCGGCCCGTCACGCTCGGCGGCGACGACTACTTCGTCGAGCGCTCCCAGACCCCCCGCACGCCCGAAGGCGACTACGACTTCGAGCACCTGAACGCGATGGACCTGCCCGTCCTCAACCGCGACCTGGCCGACCTCGACGCCGGACGCGAAATCGACCTGCCGACCTTCGACTTCATGGAAGGCAAGCGCGTCTACAAGGGCCGCAAGCTGAAACTGGAAGACGACCAGGTGGTCATCTTCGAAGGCATCCACTCGCTCAACCCCGACCTCACCCCCGGGCTCCCCGCCGAGCGCAAGTTCCACATCTACATCTCCGCGCTGACCCAGCTCAACCTCGACACCAACAACCGCATCCCCACCACCGACAACCGCCTCATCCGGCGCCTCGTCCGCGACTACCGCTACCGCGGCCACAGCGCCGCGCGCACCCTGGAGATGTGGCCGAACGTCGGCCGCGGCGAGCGCCGCTGGATCTTCCCCTTCCAGGAACACGCCGACGCCATGTTCAACTCCGCGCTCGACTACGAACTCTCCATCCTCGCCACCTACGCCCGCCCGCTCCTCTCGCAGATCAAGCCCGACCAGGCCGTCTACGCCGAAGCCCGCCGCATGCTGGAGTTCCTCGACCACTTCCTCCCCATCGAAGCCTCCGTCCCCCCTCCCACCTCCATCATCCGCGAATTCATCGGCGGCTCCGACTTCGAATACTGATTGCGCCGCCGGGACGGCGGAAAACGGTCCAGATGCCCACGCTCCTCGACACGCGCGCCGAAGACCTCCTGCCCGCGCTCGCGCCCCTCGTTCCCGGACTCTCCCTCCGCACGCTCCGCCGCATCCAGGCCGCCGTCTTCCGCAACCGCGGCGCCTATCCCGCCGCGCTCCCCGAAATCTCCCCCGCCCTCCTCTCCCGCCTCGCCGGCGCCTCCCCCCTCCCCGCGCTGCGCGTCCTCGACCGGCGCACCTCGCCGCGCGACGGCTTCGCCAAGCTCCTCCTCCGCAACCCCGCCGAGCCCGGCGACTTCGAGGCGGTCGCCATCCCCCTCCTCCGCGGGCGCGGCGAACCCAAGACCATCGCGTGCGTCTCCTCGCAGTCCGGCTGCGCGCAGGGATGCCGCTTCTGCTGCACCGGACGCCTCGGCCTCGCCCGCTCGCTCCGCGCGTGGGAAATCGTGGCCCAGGTCCTCGCCGTGCGCGACGCCGCCCCGGCCCCCCTGCGCGGCGTCGTCTTCATGGGCATGGGCGAGCCCCTCGAAAACCCCGACGCCGTCCTCGCGGCCGTCCGCATGCTCGCGTCCCCCTGCGCCCTCGCCATCTCCGCGAAGGCCATCTCCGTCTCCACCGCCGGCATCGTCCCGGGCATCCTCCGCCTCGCCGAACCCGGCGCCCCGCCCGTCCGCCTCTTCGTCACGCTCTTCTCCGCGCGCCCGGACGTCCGCGCCCGCTGGATGCCCGTCACCCGCCGCCACCCCCTCCCCGAGCTCCGCGACGCCCTCCGCCGCTACCACCTCGCCACCGGCCGCCGCCCCACCCTCGCCTGGCCGCTCGTCGCCGGCGTCAACGACGCCCCCGGCGACGCCGTCGCCCTCGCCCGCTGGCTCGACGGCCTGCCCGCGGCGCTCGACCTCATCGACGTCAACGACCCCACCCTCGCCCTCCGCCCCCCCTCCGACGCCGCCCGCAACGCCTTTCTGGACGCCCTCCGCCTGCACGCCCGCATCCCCGTCTCCCGCCGCTACTCCGGCGGCGCCGACATCCTCGCCGCCTGCGGCCTCCTCGCCGCCACCCCCTTGGAAAAAGAAAGGACACCCCCATGAAAACACTCCTTGTCAACGGAAGCCCCCGCAAGGACGGCAACACCTCCATCGCGCTCGGCGAAATCGCCAAAACCCTCGAAGCCCATGGCGTCGCCTCCGAAACCTTCTGGATCGGCACCAAGCCCGTCCGCGGCTGCATCGCCTGCGGACGCTGCCGCGAGGCGGGCGGGCGGTGCGTCTTCGGCGACGACCCCGCCAACGCCCTCGCGGAGAAGATGGCCGCGGCCGACGCCGTGGTCGTCGGCTCCCCCGTCTACTACGGCCAGCCGAACGGCGCCCTCCTCGCGCTCCTGCAGCGCGCGCTCTTCTCCGCGCCCGGCTCGGTCCACGGCAAGCCGGTCGCCACGGTCGCCGTCTGCCGCCGCGGCGGCGCGACGGCCGCGTTCCAGTGCCTGAACCTGCCCTTCCAGATGCTCGGCTGCACCGTCGTCGGCTCGCAGTACTGGAACATTGTCTACGGCCGCGAACCCGGCGAAGCCGCCCGCGACGCCGAAGGCATGCAGACCATGCGCACCCTCGCCCGCAACCTCGCATGGCTCCTGGCCAACCTCTCCGCCGGCGCCGCCCCCCGCCCCGAACCCGAACCCTGGCAGCCCACCCACTTCATCCGGTGAGGGAACGGACGGTCTGGATGCGCGGGACGGCAAACCTACGGTTCTTCGGGGAGTTTAGAGCGGGTTAAGAAAAAGTGTGGCCGCAAGTCGGGGAGGGCCCGGCTTCGTCCGGGCCTGGTTTTTCGTCCTTGCACGCGGCCGCGACAAAGCGCGGCCCTCCCGAAACAGCTACACCATTTCTTAACCCGCTCTAGAG
>JAFYAC010000101.1 GCA_017540905.1 Kiritimatiellia bacterium
ACCTCGCCAAGCCAACTGGGGCTCCAGGAAAGCAGTTTGTCGGTTTCCGTTTCGACACGGATCGTGAAGCCGTCGCATCCGGTAAACACGCCTTGGTGGAGCATTCGGGATGTCCAATCCCAGGATTCAATGTGCTGGCCGATCTTGCGCCCTGCCTGATGGAAAGGTTCGCCGAAACGGGCGCGCACGTCGGCACCCGTCTTGCAGTCGGCGAGCTCGGCCTTGAGAGTTTCGAGCGAAGGGTATTCCAGGAGGCCCCGCTCGACGGGCACCAGCACGGGGTGGGCGACGAACTGGAAGATGCTGAAGAACACGAACAGGATCGCCAGCGTGCGGACGCGTCCCTTCCGGGCGGCGCAATCGGCGGCGACGCGGGGGAAGTCGCGGGCGCGCAGGTAGCGGTAGAGGCAGACAGCCAGGATGGCCGCGATGGCCATCGGAATCAGGTTGACGACCGAAACCGTCAGGATGCCCCAGGGCCCCGGGCTCTTCTTCAGGACGCACACCATCCGCTGGATGGGAAACGGGATGCGGAAAAGGTGGGCCACCAGCGCCTCCAGCAACGCCAGCAGGTTGCGGACGGGCATTACCAGCGCGGCGAAGGCCACGATGGAGAGGTTCTTTGCGGTTCTCGGGTTCATGGATAGCCTTTGGTTCGAGGATGTTCCTGTTGCCAGTTCCCGTCTAGCAGAAGGGTGAACAGTTGAAAAGTTGAAAAGTTGAAAGGTTGAAAGGTTGAAAAGTTGAAGAATGCCCCTTCAACAGATTTCCTCAACCTTTCACCCCTCAACCCCTCAACCTTTCAACCTTTCAACCCCTCAACCTTTCAACCCTTCAACCTTTCAACCTTTCACCCCTTCCGGGCGGTGTGCCCGTTGAGTGCATGGGACAACGGAATCGGGGGGGAGCGGATGGCGTTTCAGAACAGTTCGCCGTTCCAGAGGCGGGCGACAAAGATGCGCCAGGGGAGGATTTCGACGCCATCCACCCGGCGCTCCAACGGTTCGTTGCAGACGAGGATGCGGTGGCGGAAGGGGGATTCTTCCGCGATGGCGCGGAGTCCTTTGAGGTCGCGCGCGGTGGCGTCGCGGGTGGTCTTGGCCTCGATGGCGACTTCGCCGGCAACCACGAAATCGACTTCGAGCCCCGTGCGGGTGCGCCAGTAGGCGATTTCGGCGTCGGGGCGGGCGGTGTCGGCGAAGGCGGCGAGTTCGTGCAGGATCCAGGCCTCGAAGGCGTGGCCGTGCTCCGGGGTGCCGGGGGCGAGGGTTCGCCGGCCCTGGAGGCGGCGCGCCACGCCGGTGTCGAAGAGGTAGAACTTGGAGGTCTCGACGGTCTTGCGGGTGCGGCCCTTCCGCCAGACGGGGACTTCGCGGGCGAGCAGGGTGTCCTTCAGGATGCCGAAATACTCCTGGACGGTGGAACGGGGAACGCGGGCGTCGGAGGCGATGGATTGGTAGTTGATCTGTTCGCCGGAGGAAAGGGCCGCCACTTCGAGAAAGCGGCTGAAGGCGGGGAGGTTGCGGGTGGCCCCTTCCTGCGCGACCTCCTGTCCGAGGTAGAGCGAGACGTAGGCGGCGAGGTCTTCTTCGGGGGCGTCGGAAAACCAGATGCCGGGCAGGAGGCCGTGGTTCAGGGCCCGTTCCAGATCGAAGGCGTCTCCCAGCTCCGACGCCGAGAAGGGGTGGAGATGGCGCATGCGCGCCCGCCCGCCCAGGAGGTTCACGCCGCCGCGGCGCAGTTTGCGCGCACTGGAACCGGTGAGGAGGAATTTCAGGCCTTTCTCTTCAATCAGGCGGTGCACTTCGTCCAGCAGGGAGGGCATTTTCTGGATTTCGTCGATGACGACGGGGCGCGGGCCAATGCACGTTTCTTCGAGGTAGCGCGGGTTGCGGGCGAGGCGCGCGAAGGTGTCGCCCGAGAGCAGGTCGAAAACGATCGCGTCCGGCAGCGTCGCCCGTACCAGCGACGACTTGCCGCATTGGCGCGGTCCCAGCAAAAAGCAGGACTTGCGCTCCAGCACGCGGGCGATTTCCAGTTGTCTCGGGATGTACATGGCGGCGCCTCCGGGATGACGGTTGCGCCAACCTTTGTACATGGCCGTGGATTTGTCAATGGAAATCGCCGGAGCTGTCGGCGATTTTTCAGGATTATCGCCGACTGACCCGGCGATTCCCCGAGCCCTTCCTCAAGCACCCGCTCGGGCGGGAGGTGGATGGGAGGAGGGCGGGAGGGGTGCGGATGGGCCTCAGGGGGCGCTCCGGCGGTTGAGCCAATAGCCGGGTTTGCGCTTGGGTGCCAAACGGGCCAGGCCCTTTCTCCACGCTCCGGGAATCAACACTGGTAGAGGGCGAAGGGGAGGTAGCGGCAGGGTTCGGCGAGGCGGTCGCGGTTGACGAGGCAGGCGGCTGTCTGGGCGGAGGCGGCGTCGGGATAGAGGCCGAAGGGGTTGAGGGAGATGCCTAGGCGGGCGGGGATTTTGGCGTCGGGGTCGTTGCAGAAGAGGGGGCAGCCCAGGCCAAAGGTGGACAGGGTGGAGAAATCGAGGGGGGCAATGGGGCGCCTTCGGGAACGAAGTCGCCGAAGCCGTAGATGTCGAAACCGAGGAGGCGGGCGTCCGGCGGAAAGGGGGAGACGTTTTGGATGCCGGGGCAGCGGAGGAATGAGCCCTCCACGGCGCCAAGGCCGACGAGGTGGACGTCGGGGCGGGCGGGGAAGAAGGCGGCGCGGGCCAGACGGGCAGTTTCCAGGTCGCGGTAGTTCAACAGGGTGTAGTCGATTTGCCCGACATGGGCTTCGTTGAAGCGGAAAAGGGCGGTGGCCGTCCGGAGGGGGATGTTCCATTTGGCGGCGAGTGGTTCGGGACTGAATTCGGTGCCGTAAAGGGGGATGCTGTCGGTTGCGGGGACGACGGCCTTGCCGAGGCAGCCTGCGACGGCGATGTAGGAGGGCGGGCAGGCGGGCGGGAGGTCCACGACGCCTTGGCGGGCCAGATAGTAGCCGAAGGGGAGGGGGGAGGACGTTGTCATGAAGCCCATTATAGGCGACCCCACGGGCAATTCCAGTCCGAAAGGCGTCAGCGGGCGGCGTAGTCGGCGGCGATGGATTCGGGGGGGGCGCCGTCTTTGCAAAAAGGGGCCAGACCCGGGACAGGAAAAGTTGAAAGGTTGAAAAGTTGAACGATGCCCGCGATTGGATAACGGGTGGGGAAGCGGAAGGGGGGGGACGGAGCGTGCCCCCCTTTCACTGCAAAGCTTCTTTTCGCCGTTGTTTTTCAGAGTCGCTTTCTGCTGAATCAATGAATTCGCCAATTGCGGTCGGATTGTAATTCTTGAAGTAATTCATCCCTTTTTCAAAACAAAACTCCCCTTGCTCTCGCCATTGACGCGGCAATAGAGGATCATCAAGTTGGTGGTGTAGTTGCACTAGGGCCAACAAAAGGAGTCTTTCGCCAAATATGCGCCCTTTTTCTACATCACCTTCCGCTGTATCTGATAATATAACTGAAGTTGTTGCCGCCAGAAAACCTGGCTGCACAGAGCCATAGTATAAGCTAGTAAGTTTTCCAACGCACAAAGCTCCTACAATAAGCCCAATTATAAAACAAATTATGTTTACAACAACTCGTTTCATGCGATTGCTACTCCTCTTTTCCGCTTTTTCCTGTTTGGGGTAGTGGTGTTCATGGGAAGTCTTTGGGTTCGCGGGTGTTTCTGTTGCAAGGGAACGTCTAGCAGAAGGGTGCGGCGGGAGTCAACGGGAAACGCGCGGCGCGCGCGCCTTCGGCGCGGTTGAAAAGTTGAAAGGTTGAAAAGTTGAAAAGTTTGCGGGGCGCCCGCGGAGCGGACGGGGAGTGGGAGGGAGGCGGGAGGGAAGCTACAGGAACGGGGAGAAAACCGCTTTGCGGACAGGAACGCGCTTGGAGAGCGGATGTTTGAGACAACTTGGACAACTCGGGACAACTTTTCCAAGGTGCGCCGCCCAACCGGGCGGCGAGAGGGTGTTTCCAAGGTGGTCTACAAGCCAAAGAGGTCGGCGTGGGTTCCGGTTTCAGTAGCGGTGAGGATCAGAAGGTCTTCTTCGATGCGCGGTACACCAGAAGCCAATCCGGCTCGATGTGGCATTCGCGGAAGCCTGCACGCCTACCGGAAAGGGCATGGTCACGGTGACGGGCAGGAAGGGTGCCGCCGGACGCCAACGCCGTCAGGACGGACGACAGTTTGGACAGGTCCTTGCCGCGCCGTTGCATCCGCTTGGCGTCTTTCTTCATCTTGGTCGTGTAGAAAATCCGCAGCATGTCAGTCCGCCAACATTGCGGCTACCGCTTCTTCGCCCGTGGCGTGGGGGCCGTGGAGATTCCGGTGGAGACGGGCGTCTTCCAGCGCCTCCAGGGTTTCGGGCGGCTCGCGCCTTTGCCGGACATTGAAGGGGAAGCCCCGGTATTCCTGGGCCGCCGTCAGGAATATCCGCACGGCCGTCGGCGTATCCAGTCCCAACCCTGCGAACAGGGTATCCGAACTTTTCTTCAGGGTGTCATCCACCCGTATCTGCAATGTAGCCACGACAAACCTCGTTTCAATACAATGATTGTTGATTGCTGTGTAATGAGAATCCATGCACATGTCAATCGAAATCCGAACGGCCGCGAATGAGTTGAAGGGGTGAAAAGGTGAAGAGTTGAAAGGTTGAAAAGTTGAAGAATGGGCGCGATTGGATTACGGGTGGGGAAGCGAAAGGGCGGTTATGGGGGGGGCCCTTAATCCCCATCATTTGCCGAACAGGCGGCGGCGACTTTCTTCTTCCGTTTCGGATAACAACGCCTCCTCCTCTGGAGTGATATCCTCCATTTCCCGGAATGTGTCCAGTCGGATTGTTTGGACGGGGACAAGCCTGCCTGCGCCGTCCACGACATACACCGGGCCGCCAGTTTGTCCGTTGGCCGCACCCCCCTGCCAAGCGGGGGAAGCGACGAGGCGGATGCGGGCTCCGACGGACAGTACGGCGATTTCGGCGGCGAGCCACAGGAGCGCCACCAGGGCGGGGCGCCGTATGGACTGTCCGTTCCAGACCACCTTGCGCAACAACCACAGGCAGATTCCATACGCCGCCAGCGGAACAACCAGCCAAGTCAAGCCGGACCGCCACGCCAGCAGAAACCTACGAATCTCCATCCACTCCGACGGTATCCCCTCCTGCAACAACGAAACGACTGCCAACCACAGGGCTGTGAGGCCCTTGAGAAGGAGGAATTGCAACCCCACCCACCCCAGCAGGAGAAGGACGGCGGGGGCATCGGCGGAGCATCGGCGCCTCAAAGCAGATTTCAAGTTCACGGGATGGTTCTCCTGATTCAAGTTTATGATCGCATGCTATCAGAATTGTGGCCTCAATCAAGGTATTGCCTTTACCAAGAAAAACCTGTGTTCAAGATATGGGGTCTGTCCCGGGACAGGCCCTTGAAATCTCCATTGTTCATGGGAATCCTTTGGTTTTGGTGTTTCAAGTTCCCGTCTAGCAGAAGGCGCGGCGGGATGCAACGGGAAACGCGCGGCGCGCGCGCCTTCGGCGCGGTTGAAAAGTTGAAAAGTTGAAAGGTTGAAAAGTTGATGAATGGCCCTTGGGTGATTTGTGGGGGATTTGTGGTCTGGCCCCTTCTCCGTTACGGACAAAACGTAATGGGGATCCTGGGGCCAAAATGCACAATGCGTAATGCACAATGCTCAAAGGGGCGTGGATGGGAACGTGGGGCAAACAGTGGACGAATAGGGTCTTGCAGTCTTTGGACACCACAATTGCTTGCAAATCGATACTGGTTGGCATATCTTTGTTGGCATGGCAACTGTAGTGACCAACATTCGACTGGATAAGGACCTCAAGGCCGAAGCGACGGAGTTGTTCCGCGATTTGGGGCTTACGCTGTCCCAGGCCTTCACCGTGTTCCTGAAACAGGCGATCCTACATCAGGGTTTGCCTTTTGCGGTGCAGCGGCCGCCTTCGCGGGAACTCGCCGCGGCCTTGGCGGAGGGCGAGCGGTTGGCCCGCGATCCCGATGCCAAGACCTATTCGACTCCGCAGGAATTGTGGGACGAGCTCGGGATATGACCGGCGGCCCATACCGGTATGCCGTCCGGGCGACAAGCGCGTTCCGGAAATCGGCCAAACGCGCCGCCAGGCGCGGCAAGGATGTCCGCAAGCTCAAGCGGGCGGTCGAGCTTCTGGCCCGCGGCGAACCTCTTCCTGCGGGGCTTCGCGACCATCCCCTCGCGGGGCTTTGGAAGGGGCACCGGGAACTGCATCTGGCGCCCGATTGGCTGCTGGTGTATCGGATTGAGGAAAGCATCTTGATTCTGGAGCTGGTCGATACGGGTTCCCATGCCGACCTGTTCGGGAAATAGGGGTTGGCGGGCGCCCTTCCAAGACGCCCGGGTTTTGGCCAATCTGCTGGCTCATCGGCAAAAGGCCGGTTTTCCAATGATTGGAAAATATTTTTCCAATGGTTGGAAAATCCGGGCCGGTTTTTCCAATGATTGGAAAAATTTTTCGCGCGTTTTCCAACGATTGGAAAAAATTTGCGGCGCAAGGGGAGAGCAAGGGAAGCGCAAGAGGAAAACGCAAAGAACGCAAAGGGGTTGACGCAAAGAACGCAAAGGCGGGGGGGTGGGAGAGGCGTGGGAGGAATGCGGGAGGAGGGAAGCTGCAAGAATATCTCGAATGCCGCTGCGCGGACTTGAAGGCTGGGTGGGGGATGGATGCTACATTGATAAGCGTGAAAACCGCTTCGCGGACATTGAAAGTTGTCGGGACACGGGCGGGTTGCCTACGGAGATGATTGGAAACAAATATTCTTTTTATGGGATTTGTTCCCATATTTCCGCCCCCCCCATTTCACGTCCCTTCTTCTTCCCCAAGCTTCGCCCATTCTTCCGGGGATAGCAGGCGCCAGGTCCCGTCGCGGAAAACCCGCATGGCGCAGTCGTAACCAATGCCCAACCACCCGAAGAAGCGTGAAGGCACTTGTAGATGCAGTTGGATTTCATCCGAACCGATGCTGTCCCGCCAGATGGTGGCGGTAATCGTTCTCCGCTCGTTTCGGTACGGGAAAATGGTCGAACAAGGAAGCGCCGTCAGTTCATCGAATGGCATCTCCAACAGGAGGTTTTTGAGCTTTTCTATGTCCTTCATTGAATGAGTATCCTACCAATGGACACTGAAGGGAGTCAACTTAACGCAGGCGTACGATGGGAAAGCAACAAGTCGAAGCTGCGGCATGGGGGGGGGCGTCCTGCCGTATCCTCGCTCAAGGGAAGCGCAAGGCCAGCCCATCCCAATCCACCCAAGGAAAGCTCGGGGGATTACGGAAAAAACGCAATGGAGGACCCTGGGGCGCCCTGCGGGCGCAAGTAAGAAGGACGAAGTGCGGTGCCGCCCTGCGGGCGGGGAGTGGAAGGGGCATCGCGGGCGGGTTTGACAAAGGGGACGCGGGCGTGGTAGGGGGGTGGGAAACGGAAGGAGAGGCGAAAGAATGAAAAGATTGTTTTTGTTGGTTTGGATTGCCGCAGCGGTTGCCGCGTTGGCGGACGGGGAGGCAAAGGCTCCTTTCGAGTGGTCGTCCTTTGATCTCGGGGACATCAAGGTGATGCGCCAAGTGGCGGAAGATTTCCTTTGTGGGCTCGGAGGAGGCGAGGTCCCCGGAGAGGGCGATGTCGACTTTTTCGTTTTGCGGGGAAAGGCGTTCGAAGCGCTGTCGCCGGATTTGCGGGCGGCGTTGGATGGGAGGGAAGGGGTGTGCATCGGCCAGTACCAGTCGGACGGGGTTCCCCACCGGGTGCTGTATTCGGTGGACGATCCGCCGGTGCGCCTCGGCGTCTTCCGCCAGGAAGCCGGCGGCCGCTGGACCGCCTGCCCCGATCCCGTCCCCCTCCCGGACCCGGCCGCGCCCAGGGAGAAGGGGCCAGACCACAAATCACCCCTCCAGAGGGAGCGCTAGTTCCCGAACAGGTCGGAATGGGAGCCGGAGCGGGTGAGTTCGAGAATGAGGACGTCAGCGTGGATTTCGTAGATGAGCAGCCAGTCGGGGGCGATATGGCATTCGCGGTGGGCTGACCAGACGCCGGAAAGGGCATGGTCGCGGTTGGCAGGGGCCAGTTCCTCGCCGTTGCGGAGCTTGGCGACGACGGCATGCAGCTTGGCGAGGGGGAATCCGCGCTTGAGAAGGCGCTTGTAATCGCGCTTGAAGGCGGAAGTGTGGCGGACGGCAAGGGTCATTCGGCCAAGTCCCGCCAGAGCTGGTCAAGGTCGGTGTAGGTGGGTGCGTCGGGGTCGGCGGCGATTCGCTCGCCTTCACGCATGGCGGCCACCGTCTCGGCATTGGGGCGGCGTGGTCCTTCGATGATGAAGGGGATGCGGTTCTCGCGCACAACGGTGTTGATGTACACGTTGATGACAGAGGACGCGGAAAGTCCCACGTCATCGCAGAAGCGGGTGAACCTTTCCTTGGTTTTCTCGTCAAGTGAGATTGTTAGATTTGACATGTGTAGACCACATCCTTTCATTTGAATCCATGTGGAATATACATGTATTCAAGTGTTTATGCAAGGGTGGATTATCCTCTGTTTCCGCCCTCCGGTTTGGACTGCGTACCTTGAAGGAGTGTCCCGAGTTGTCCCAGTGGTCTCCCCCCATTCGCTCTCCAAGCGTTCCTGTCCGCGAAGCGGTTTTCTTGGTTTTCAATGTAGACATCCCTCCCGTCTCCCAGCCATCCGGGGATTCTCGGCGGCATTCGGGACATTCTTGTGGATTCCCGCCCCCCGCTTCCCGCCCGTACACTTGGCGGACTTGGCGGACTTTGCGTGAGACATTCTTCTATCCATCCGCTTGGGCGCGGCAGGATGCCGCACCCCCGGAAGTGGTGCAGGACCTTCTGAACAAGCATCGCGTGACTTCCGGAGGTGCGGCTCGCTGCCGCGCCGCGGGATTGTAGATTATGGAAAACAGGTGGTTTTCGGCTGGTTTTCGCTTCCCGGAATCGTCGCGGACGGGACGCCCGCGCCCCCACCCTCCACCCGCTTTCCCATCCGTTCCCCGGTCGCCGCCCGGTGTCGGGGAAGCAGATGCCGTTTTCGATTCTCATGTCGATTCTCTCACGCCAGCGGTTGGATTTTGCCGGGGGCTTCGCCGCGGACGGCGCGGTTCCATGCGGCATACAGTTCGTCCTCGTGGATGGCCAGCCAGGCGGACAGGATGCGCATCTGCTTGGCGGGAAGGGAGCCCGCCAGCACGCCACATGCCGCGATGGCCACCACCACGAAGATACCCGCCGCCACCCGATGCCAGCGGCGCCGCCGCGGGAAGCATGCGACACCCCACGCCAGCAGGGCCACCGGAAAACATAGACGGCCCCTTAGTTCCCGAAAATTTGGACTTGCGAGGGGGGGGGTAACGGGCGAGAATGGCAACGAGATCACAAGCACATGCCTGCAAGAGTCTACAGCAGAAATCCGTCCTTCGACCGCATCCACTTCGCCACGATGGCGCTGGAGAGCGGAGCGAAGTGCCTGGGCATCCCGCCCCGGGAAATGTACCGCCGCCTGAAACGCCAGGGCTTGATCCGGCGGCGCCTCCTGCGCCACTACGACCTTCTGCACACGCAAAGCCTCGACTACGTGGCCGAGGACATCGCCGAAACTCTCAAAAACTGGGAAGCTCGCCCGTGAGGACGCTCTACCACGGCTCGTGGACCGTCGTCGACAGGCCGGAGGCGGCACGGGGTCGGCGCAACCTCGACTTCGGGCGCGGCTTCTACCTCACGGAATTGCGCGCCCAGGCCGAACGCTGGGCGCGGCTCGTCGCCGAACGCAAGGCGCGTGACGGGACCGCGCGGCTGAACGTCTACCGCTTCGACGACGATGCGGCGCGACGGTTCCGGTGGCTGCGTTTCGGGGAATACGACCTCGCGTGGCTCGATTTCGTCGTGGCGTGCCGGGCGGGGGAGGACGTCTGGAAGGGGTACGACATCGTGGAAGGGGGCGTCGCGAACGACAACGTCATCGATACCGTCGAGGACTACACCATGGGCATCATCACCGCCGAACAGGCTCTCGGGCAGTTGCGCTACAAGGCCGTCAACCACCAGCTGTGCATCGTCGGGCAGGAAGCCCTCGACCGTTGCCTGTGCTTCGTCGAGGCCCTTGCCCTGGAGCCGGGGACGCCATGAGGGATTCCGTCCGCTGGCGCAAGCAAAGCCGCATCGTGCTGATGCTGGCGGAGGAACTGGGCATCGGCGAAGAGGAAGCCCTCGACCGCTTCTACAACTCGCGCACCTACGCCTTCTTCGCCGACCCTTCCCGCGGCCTGCAAGCCATGAGCGACCGCTACGTTGTCGACGAAATCCTGCAGGAAAGTCCGCAGGAAGAGCCTCCACTGGACAAAACCGAAGGAGAAACGCCATGAGCCCAACAGGAAAAACATTGCTGGGATATGGCGCATTGGTTTTGTTTTTCTTTGCCTATCCGGTTCTTTGGTTGCTTTTGATTTTCCGTGTACATGTGCCCAGCGATGTCGCCTGGTGGCTGGCCGTGTTCCCGCATGTGTGTCTGGTGTTTTTTCTGGGGTGGTGTGTCCGCCAGTTGCTGCTGGCCAAAAACCCTGAATAAGGGTTTTGCTTTGGGTGTGTTTGCTACTGGCGTCGCTTCTTGGCGTGGGGTGGAATTTTCTTTTGATAGGTGGAATGTACATGCGCTGACTGCGGTGCCCCGACCGAACACAAGGGCGGCGGCTGGGAAGAGAGAGGTGGGTGGTGTCCTGCCGCGCCCTCGCGCAAGGAAAACGCAAGGCCAGCCCCGTCCCAATCCGCCCGAGGAAAGCTCGGGGCGCCCTTCGGGCGCAAGTAAGAAGGACGAAGGAAGAAGGACGAAGTGCGGTGCCGCCCTGCGGGCGGGGAGTGGAAGGGGCATCGCGAGCGGGGCTACTTTCGGGGAACGAGGCGGATGCGGTCGATGGAGAAGACGGGGCCGGGGGCGGGGGAGGTGGTGCCGAAGGCGGGATGGTAGTCGGTCTTGCGGGGGAAGGTGTCGGGGACGGGAACGGAGGTGAAGAGGGGGGCGCCGTCGAGCCAGGCGTCGAGGAGGCCGTTTTCGCAGCGGACGCGGAGGCGGAGGATGGCGGGGAAGTCGGGCGCGGGGTCCCAGCCAGGGCGGTATTCGGCGGTGGCGAAGGGGTGGCGGACGTGGAAGTCGTCGGGGTCGGTGAGGTAGGCTTCGGCGGGGCAACGGGGGTTGGCTTGGCCGGAGCCGGCGAAGGGGAAGACGGCGACGCCGACGCAGTGGGCGGGGGAGGCGTGGAGGCGGATGTAGAAGCCCCAGGTGGCTGGATCGGCGCCTTCTTCGGCGGGGTGGGAGAGGATGGTGAAGTCGGCGGCGGCATCGGTGGTCTTTTTGCGCCAGAGGTCGATGGAGGCGCCGTCGTGGCCTTCGTGGCCGCGGACGCGGTAGGCGAGCCAGCCGCCGGTGGGGAGGCGGACCCAGCTGGCGCCTTCGCGGTAGAAGGTGATGGGGCCGGGCTGGTCGATTTCGTCGCGGCCGCCGCCGGGTTCCCAGTCGAAGGCGATGTGCTGGTCGCGTCCGATGCGGGCGATGACGGCAAGCTGGGCCAGGGAGTCGGAATCGGCGGCGACGGAGCAGATGTCGTCGAAGGCGGCGGCGGCGGCGTCTTTGTCGCCGGTGGCCAGGGCGGCGGCGTGGCGGGAGAGGGCGCCGGGGGCGGCGGCCTCGAGTTCGGCGGCGGCGCGGAGGATGGGGAGGCCGCCGACGCCGACGAGGGAGGCACCGCGCGGGACGGAGGGGTTGTCGGGTTCGGTCCAGAGGGCGGCGAGTTCGTCGGGGGGCAGGCGGTCGAGGGCGGCGAAGGCGGGGGCGGGATCGCGGAAGCGGGCGGCGGTCCGGAGGTAGGCGCGGAGGACTTCGGGGCGGGGGACGCCGGGCTCGGGGGCGGCGAGGTAGCGCTCGAACATGTCGCGGAAGGCGGGCCAGAGGCGGATGTCGAGGTCGAGGGGGACGGGGTAGCCGGCGCGGGCGTAGGCGCGGCGGTCGGAGGGGCGGGAGGTCTGGTCGTCGGTCAGCCAGCGGAGGATTTCGAGGGACTTGAAGGGCATTATGGTGTCGGGCCGCGGGATGTCGACGAGGGCGCGGAGGGTGCGGATGGCCTCCGCCGGGGCGCCGTTGCCCCAGCGGGGCCGCATGAAGACGCGGAGGCGGTGGATGATGTAGGTGTAGTCGATCTGGCATTCGAGGCAGCGGCGGGCGAGTTCGTAGATGCTTTCGGGGCGTCCGGAGCCGCAGGAGGAGCCGGCCTGCTCGATGAAGTAGGCGTAGGGTTCGGGCCAGCGGGGCTCCAGGGCGTGCGCGCGCTCGGCCCAGGCGATGCCGGCGGCCATGTGCTCGCGGAAGCCTTGCCAGCCTTCGTCGGTCACGTCGCTGGCCCAGCCGCCGCCGCGGGCTTTCCAGGCCCGGCGGATTTCGCTGAAGGCCATGAGGGAGGAGGCGACGGCGTTGGATTCGCCGATTTCGGCGAAGGCGGCGGCGATGGGACTGGGGGTGAAGGGGTCCTCGGGGAAGGCGTAGTTGGCGTTGTCGGGGCAGAGGATGCAGCCGAACACGCGGCCGCGCAGCCCCCGGGGGTCCAGCCGGGACACGACGAGGGCGGCCCGGCGGGCGCCGAGCGGACGCAGGACGGCGCGGCGGGCGAGGGTGTCGGGGTCGGTCCAGTTGGTGGTGGCGGTGAGGTAGCGGTCGGCGGCCATCGCGGAGGCGAAGAGGTCGCGCCAGGAGCGGTCGGCTTCGGGCACGGGGGCGTCGCCGCCGTCCCCGTGGGTGGCGACGGCCAGCCATGCGGCCACGGCGTCGTCGGTCTGCCCGGCGGCCCGGCGCAGGACCGCCACGGCGTGGGCCCAGGGGAGGGAAATGGACGGTAGGTCCGGGTTTTCTTCGCCGGGGACGAACAGCGGCAGGGTGCGTTGGAGGAGGTCGGCGGCGGCTTCTTCGCCATCCTGCCAGCCGAGGGCGAGCAGGCGGGCGAAGTCGTCCACGGGGAGGTCCAGGCCGGCAGGCGGCTCGAGGAATTCGCGCCAGAAGACGACCGCTTCCGCGTCGATGTCGCGGGAGGTGATGGTCTCGGACGTGGTTTCGAAGGGTATGGGGTCGTCCCAGGGGAGGACGCGCGGCGGGGGCTCGTCGGGTATGGCCAGGGTCTTGGTGGCGGTGCGGCCGTGGCCGAAGATGGCTTTGACGAGGTCGGCGGGGGCGCGGACGCGGGCGGCGAGGGTGCCGTCGGTGGCGATGTAGGAGAGGCAGTCAATGGAACACGGGTCGGGAATGGCGGGAAGGAGGGAGGCGATTTGCGGCGGAAGAGCGGCGAGCAGGGCCGGGAGGTCGAGATGGGCAATGGCGCAGGCAGGGCCGTCGGGTCCGGGATAGGCGGCGCGGAAGGCGGGGGTTTCTTCGAAGGGCGTGGCGGTGCCGTCGAGCGCGGCGTCGATGGCGGCATGGAGGAGGTCGGAGCCCGCATCGTTGGCGGCGAAGAGGATGCCGTCGGGAAGCCAGGCGAGGGAGAGGGTGATTTGCCCGGCGGCAAGGCCTTGGGCGAGGATGGCACAGGGGGTTGCACCGCCGCCGCCGCATAATTGGTCGAGATGGCGGGCGAAGGCTACGGGGTCGGCCACGGTGAGGGTGTCGACAAGGATGTCGCGGTGGGGAGCGGCAGGGACGAGGGAGGCGGTGTCGGAGTGGCGGGCGAAGAGCGACAGGAGGGCGGGGCGGGCCGTGGGGGTGTCGACGAGGCCGGCAAAGGCGACGGCGCGGGGCAAGGGGAGGGTTCCGGGGGCGTCGGTGCCGGCGGGAGGGAAGAGGGCGATGGACGAGGGTTGGCCGGCGCGGCGGCGGTCGATTCCGGCCACGAAGGCCGGTGCGGCGGTGTCCCGGAAGACGTCGGGCAGGCTGGGGTCGGAGGCATCGGCGTAGAAGGCGACGGCGCCGGGGAGGTTCACGCAGGCCGTGGAGGGCGGAATGGGGCCGCCGAGGGAGCGGTAGTAACCGACAAGATCGCTGCCGGGGACGGGCGCGAGGACCGCATGGAGGGCGAGCGTGTCGCCATCGAGGCCGAGGCCGGCGGATAGGGAGTCGACGTTGCGGCGGGCAAGGGCCACGCGGTCGGGATCGAAGGCGGAATCCTGGAGGCAATCGGGACGGATTTGCCCGGCGATGCCGCCTTCGGCGGGGATGCGGGCGGGGAGGGATGGGTAGAGGTCGAGGGCGGCACGGAGGGCGTCGGGGTCTTCGGAGATGACGGTTTTGCCGTCGATGGAGGCAATGTGGTAGCGGAAAGAAGCGGAAGGAGGGACAAGGACCTGCCAGCCTTCGGGGGTATCGGGTTCGCGGGTCCAGGATTCGGCGTCGAGGAGGTCGAAGAAAGCCTGGCGGTCTTCGGGAGAAAAGGAGCAGAAGGTGGTCTCTGGATGTGATCCGAAGTCGAAACGGACGATGGTGTACGCGATGTCGCGGTCGCGGAGGAACCCGGCGACGGCGGCTTCTTCGGGATGGAAGTCGAAGGAGAAGGGGACGCCGCCGCGCTCGAGGATGCGTTCGACAGCGGCGTGGCCGCGGTATTCGGCAAGGGTGTAGGCCGTGCCGGGCGGAATGGGCTCGGCGAGGGCGCCGGCGGCGAGAGCGAGGGAGAGGAGGAGGACGGTGGCGAGGTGTTTCATGGGGTGCCTTTGGGTTGGGAATTGCGGATTGCATGAAAACCTCTAGCAGAAGGCGCGGCGCGAGGCAACGGGAAACGCGCGGTGCGCCTTCGGCGCGGTTGAAAAGTTGAAAAGTTGAAAGGTTGAAAAGTTGATGAATGGCCCTTCAACAGCTTCCCACAACCTTTTCCCCTTTCAACTCTTCACCCTTTCAACCCTTCAGCGTGTATGGGGGCAGAAGGACGAAGGAAGAAGGACGAAGTGCGGTGCCGCCCTGCGGGCGGGGAGTGGAAGGGGAGTGGCGGGTTTGACAAAGGGGACTCGGGCGTGGTAGGGGGGGAAAAAACGGAAGGAGTGGCGAAAGAATGAAAAAGTGGAAACGGGCGTTGGCGTGGGGCTTCGCGGTGTATTCGCTGGCGGGGATTGCGGGGTGGGTGTTGTTTTTGGGGGCCATGGGCCAGGATTGGAGGCCGCGTTGGGAAACCCCGGAGGCGGCGCACGGGGTGCCGTCGGAAGCGGCGCAGTGGGGAGCCGGAATCCACGGAGTGGTGTTGCCGTGAGGCTCGCGCGGAGGATACTGGTTTGGTTGGCGGTGGTGGGGTGGTTGCTCGTTGCCACTGCGGGAATCCTCCTTCTGCCCCAAGGGGTGTTCATTTGGCAGGACGAGCGGCTTCTCCATTCGTTGCCGACGACACGGGCGGCTGTCGAAAAACACCTGGTTTACACCAACGCACGGGAATTCGAACCGGATGACGCTTCGGTGTGGGAACTGAAGGAAGGCGAGACAGGCGTGCAATACTCGTTTTTGTGGAGTGAATCCATCCGGGTGGTGTACACCCGCGATGGATGGGTGCGGGCTGCAAGCTATTGGGATTGAGACGGGGCAAACGAGGGGAACGGAGGAGGGAGGGGATGGGCAAAACGGAGCTTGCTTTCGGGAGCGTTTCGGGTAGATTGCAAAGTTGCTAACCGCCAGTTAGCAAGGTTGCTAACTGCCGGATGGCGGATTGGAGCAGCATGATTGCCCTCGATGATTTGCAGGCGGTCGCCGACAAGCAGCGGAAGGCCGAAGAACGGAGGTCCCCAGGACTCCCCCGCAAGGTGGAGGTTTCCGCGGAAATCCTCAAGTCGCACGCCCTCGTGCTCACGGGCGTCCGCCGCTGCGGCAAGAGCACCGTCATGACGCAACGCATACGGAGCGCGGACGCCCCGTGGTTCTACATGAAGTTCGACGCGCCGCAGCTCGTGGCGCTGGAGCTTTCCGACTCGGGGCGCCTCGACAAGGTCGTCGAACGGAGCGGCGCGGGGCGCCTCTACCTCGACGAAATCCACGAGCTGGACGGCTGGGAGCTCTACGTGCTCGAGAAGCTCGACGAAGGGTTCCGCGTGTGCGTGACGGGTTCCAACGCGTCGCTGTTGAAGGGCGAGCGGGCGAGCAAGCTGACGGGGCGGCACGTTTCGGTGGAGCTGTTCCCGTTTTCGTACGCCGAGTTCCTCGCCTTCACGGGGCAGGTCCGGGGGCGGGAAAGCGTGGAGGCCTATCTCGAAACCGGCGGGTTCCCGCGCTACATCGAAACGCGCGAGGAGTCGCATCTGACGGAGCTTTTCGACGACATCGTGTACCGCGACGTGGTGCTCCGCCACGGCGTCCGCGACGTTGCCGCGCTGGAGCGGCTCGCGGCCTGGCTCTCGGAAAACCCCGGATGCCGCTTCTCCGCCAGCCGGATGCTCAAGGCGCTGGGGGTTGCCAACGCCTCGACCGTCACGCAGTGGTGCGACTGGTTCGAGGACGCCTACCTGTTCTTCTTCATCCCGAAGTACTGCGATTCGCTCCGCGCGCAACTCGTCAACCCCCGGAAGGTCTACTGCGTGGACACGGGGCTGCTCCAGGCCGTCTCCACCCGTCTCGTGTTCACCGACGCGCTGCGGTTCGAAAACCTCGTGTTTCTCGCCCTCCGCCGCAAGTTCCGGGAAATCTACTACTTCGACGGGGAGGGCGAATGCGATTTTCTCGCCATGCGCCGCCACACACCGGCCATGGCCGTGCAGGCGTGCATCGGACTGGAGACCGGCGACCTCAAGCGCGAGCTGGGGGGCGTCCGCGCCGCGATGGCTCGGTTCGGCCTGAGGGAAGGCTGGATCGTGACCCTCGGCCAGACCGACGTCTACGAAGTCCCCGAGGGAACGGTCCGCGTCGTGCCCTTCCACGATTTCGATCCCTGAGCCGCCCGGGAACGCGGGAGGGAAGACAATGCACCATGCATAATGCACAATGCACAATGCTCCAGGGGGAGTGGATGGGAACGTGGGGTAAACGGGCTTGGGTTTGGCACAATCTGGTAGCTCTACGGGGGAAGGCCGGTTTTTCCAATGATTGGAAACATTTTTCCAATGGTTGGAAAATCCGGGCCTGGTTTTCCAATGATTGGAAAAATTTTTCGCGCGTTTTCCAATGATTGGAAAAAATTTTCGGCGCAAGGGGAGCGCAAGGGAAGCGCAAGAGGAAAAACGCACAAAGGGGGGGACGCAAAGGGCGCAAAGGCGGGGAGTGGGAGGGAAGCGAACCGTGTGCGCTTCGGCAGGGAGGTGCGACTTTCAGTCGCGCCTCGCGCAAGGGAAGCAGGAAGAGAGCGATTTCTGTCTTATTCTGTGGCCTCGCCCTCCACACTCCGCGTCCCGTCCGCGTCCCGGTTCTTCCGGAAGAACTCCAAGATATCGATTTCCCTGTGCCACACCCTCCGATCCAACCACACGCACGGGGCGAAAAGCCATCCCGGGAGATTCCGCTCCCACGGCGTGTATTTCACGAACAACGGCTCCCAAATCTGCGAGGTGGGAATGCCAAGCCCGAACTTGTACCGGTGCCGTGTCACGTAAAGCCGCGTCGAATACTCGCCCAAGGCCGAAAGCACCCCATAGACAACCAGATAAATGACCACGGCGGCACCAAGGAATGTGAGGATGCGATGTTTCATGTGGTTCCTTTGGGTTGCGCATGTTTCCAGTGGAGTTCAAGGGGGAGCGCATGGGGGGCGGGGAGTCAGATGCACGAAAGCCGGGGGATGTTTTGGAAGTGGCGGTCCCGGGTGTAGAGCGGCAGGGAGTGCTGGACGGCCAGGGAGGCAATCCAGATGTCGTTCGCGGGGATGGGGGTGCCACGGGAGCGGAGCAGGGCGTAAAGGTCTGCGTACACGTGGGTCGTCCGCTCGTCGGGATACAGGGGGCGCACTTTCGCGTTCGAGAGGAAACGGGCCAGAATGTCTTCGTTCCTGCGCGAGAGGGTTCCGCTCCTGAAGCCGGCGCGCAATTCCGCCAGCACGATGAAGGGGACAATGAGTCCCTCCGCTTCGAGGAAGCGGGCGACCGCCGCCGGGTCCTTGTTGGCGAAATCCGTGTAGCGGTTCGTGTCGATGAGGATTCTCACCGCCACATGTCCTCGTCGATGGTGCGCATCCCGTCGAGGGCTTTGTCCGCCTCGGGGTCGGCGACCCACGTGCCGGCCAGTTCCAGCAGCTGCTCGTTCGGCGTTTTCGCTTCGCCGTGCGCCGTTGCGGCCGGGGACGGGCGGGCCGGGCGTTCGCGGCCGCTCCCCGCCAGGGATTCGAGATAGGCGAGGACAAGGGACTCCAGCGTCTTGCCGCTGCGCTCGGCATAGCTCCTGGCGCCTTCGAGGACGGTCGGCGATGCGGTCAAAGTCAGCGGCATGGTTTTGGTCCCTTTATCTCGAAATCCGCGAATATGCTCGATGTTGCCATGTTTTGCTTCTCATTCCCTTCCGGGCCGGGAAGCCCTTCCTGTCATGTTGCCGCCAATATACCCCATCCCCTTGCCCCGCGCAACCCATGTTGCACAAACCCTCTCCCAATCCGCCCAAGGAAAGCTCGGGGATTACGGACAAAATGCACAATGCATAATGCTCAAGGGGGCATGGATAGAGGAAACGCACAGAACAAAGGCGGGGGGCGGGAGGGGTGTGGGAGGAATGCGGGAGGAGGGATGCTACAAGAATATCTCGAATGCCGCTGCGCGGACTCGAAGGCTTGGTGGGGGATGGAATCTACATTGAAAAGCGTGAAAACCGCTTCGCGGACTTGGAACGTTGTCGGGATGAGGGCGGGGCGCCTGCGGAGATGATTGGAAAAAATCACTCTCCTATTCACAATGTGGGAGGAACGTCTATTTCCAGCGTTTCAAGGATTCGGCGGAGTTCTAGGTCATAGCCAGTGGGGCGAGGAGTGGTGGACGCGGGAACGTTGTCGTCGGCATCGTAGAAGCGGGGAGCCGAAAGCAACCACCAGGCGCCCGGAACTTTTACGAGCCAGCAGAAGGCATTCTCCCCGTAAGGGCCGGGAAAGCCGGGAAGTTCATAGGCCTCGTTCTTCCCGATACGTTGCAAGGGAATATTGGCATTGGAGGCACAATTTGCGAAGAAGTCACCGACTTCGCAAGAGGGTATTCGCCGCAACCTGATGACGGAAGGACCGTCCGACGGTACAGCCTTGGGATTGTATCCTTCCAACAAGCGTTTTTCCGCCAGCACGATTTCGGTGGGAGGCCAGACCCCTGCTGCCTCCATCGCCGCTTTCGTCTCTGGAGTGATGCCTTCTGGCGCCGAGATGCAAATGGGGACAAACTGCGACGAATGTTCGAACCTCACCCCGATGGAGGCGTCGTGATGGAGAACAGGGGCGGCAGGAAGGGGCGTGGTCTCGTTCGGTTGTTGCGCTTTGGCAACCAGTACGATTGCGGCGGAGACAAGGGATGGGACGACGAGTTTTGCAAAACTATTCATGACATACTTGTCCCATGCTCCATATTAGAAGTCAATTCAAAACAAAATACTTTCCGAGTCTTTGAAAAGCATTGTTTTTCTTTTCACTTGATGTGTCAGGACCTCTTCCGCCATCCCGTGTTCCGGAGTGCGGCATCCCGCCACGCCCTTGCACAAGGGGGTGCGCAAGGGAAGCCCCGTCCCAATCCGCCCAAGGAAAGCTCGGGGTTTACGGAAAAAATGCACAATGCAGAATGCATAATGCATAATGCTCAAAGGGGCATGGATAGAGGAATCGCAAAGAACGCAAAGGCGGGGGGCGGGAGGGGCGTGGGAGGAATGCGGGAGGAGGGAAGCTACAAGAATATCTCGAATGCCGCTTCGCGGACTTGGATAGCTGTCGGGACGCGGGCGGGTTGCCTGCGGAGATGATTGGAAACAGATGTTCTTTTAAGTGGCCTGTCCCCTTAATTTCAGCGTTCCCGCCGGTGCACGAAGCAGGGGAGCATGGGGAAAAGGGGGGTGCGGAAAAGGGTTGCCGGGTGCAGCCGTTTGCGGCAGAGTGGAGGCATGAAGGGTACAATGGCATTCCGCCTCCTGTACGGCCTGCTCCTGCTGGGGTTGGCCGGGCGCGCGCAGGGGGAACCGGTGGCCGCACCGGAGGAGTCGGTTTGGGCGTACGAGTTCGTGGCGAAGCTCTCCGTGCGGTCGGTGGACCGCGGGACCGATGTCGTGTTCTTCCGCAACGGCGATTGGGAACTCCACGCTTTCCCGTTGCACGCCGAGGTCCTGGAGACGGTGCGGGAAACCGGTCTGGTGGATCGCGCGAAGTTGCTGGTCCGCGCCCGCTACGACGATCTCCGGCAGGGGGAAAGCATCGCCGATTTCGATTTGGAACGGGGCCGCTACGCGCCTTCGAACGTCGTGGCCGTCGCCTGCAACCCGGTGTCCGATCCGGCGGGGTGGTGCGTCATCGAGTGGTTGCTGGACGAGGAGCTGTGGGAGACCTACCGCCGCCAGGTGGAGACCGGAATCGCCGAAAAGGCGGGGGAGCGGGAGATGATGGAACTGAAGGAGGCTATCCGGCAGCGGGCGGCGTTGTGGGAGCGGGTGAAAACCGGGGAAATCTCCCGGGAGGAGTACCTCCGGCTGAGCGCGCCGTACACGGAAATCATCGAGCACCTCACGGAGGAGATGAGCGAGTTGTTCTGACAAGGCTGAAGCCCATGGGGGATGGGATGCGTGGAAATTGGCGAAAACGCGAGGGTTTTCCTTGGTATCGCAAGTGGGCGGGAGGAACGAAACGACGAGGGGACGAGGGGACGGGGCGGGAGGGGCGGGAAGTGCCGGGGGCGGGTGGCGCGGGACGGAGTTTTTCCAACGAGTGAAAAGTTTTTTTCGGGGAATTTGTGGTCTGGCCCCTCCTCCGTTTCACTGCATGGGTTCAAGGCCGCTGGAGGGCGACTGGGACGAAGAGCCAAGCGGTGGCGGCGAGCCACGGGAGGATGCGAGACCATCGGCGGGTGGGGTCATCGGCCAGAGACTGGAGACCGGCAACGGCGGCAAAGCCGACGAGGAGCCATAGGTACAGAAGAAGGTTGTCCAGACCGAGAAGGTGCAGAAGGGCGGCGGCGACAAGATGGGGCTGACAGAGGCGAAAACGTTCCGCAAAACCGCGCACTGCGGGGAGAGGGTCGCCGGGGAGCCGGGCGCAGGCGAGACAGCCTGCGAGAAGGGCCAGCCAGTCGGCGAGTTTGGTGAAGGTGTAGATGTTGCCGCTTCCCCAGTCGTCGGAACCGAGAAGGAAAGCCGGGAGGACACGCGTCAGCTGATGCGGGGAAAAGGGAAAGCGGTTGCCGATTCCCACCCACAGGAGGAAGAGCACCGGGACGAACCAGTGGGCGCGGAACCAAACGGGCAAGGCGTGCCGGGAGCGGTCGAGAGGAACGAACAACAAGCTCAGCAGGGCAAGGGAGCCGATGCACAAAACGGCGGTGGCCAGCGTCATCAGCCAGTTGGGGTAGGTCTGGTCAACGGTGCCGTCCGGGTAGAAGGTGATGACGTTGGTCGAACGCAGCCAAAACGCTACGCCGCAAAAGATGAACAAGGCGAGGCCAAAGGTGATTGCAAGGGGATGTTTGGGTTTCATGGGAAGTCTTTTGGTTGTGGGTGGCAAATTGCAAGGGAACGTCTAGCAGAAGGCGCGGCGCGAGGCAACGGGAAACGCGCGGCGCGCCTTCGGCGCGGTTGCGGAAAAATGGGCCAGACCAGAATGCCGGTCCGATGAGCTCTTTCTCCACAATGGGCAAGCCCATTCGCGTTCTTTGTCCTCTGCCTGCGGCGCAAAACACGGAGCACGCGGAGAAAGGAGACACGGAGATTGTGCAGGGAGGAGCTTCGCTCCGACGGCACCTTTTCGTTCCCTGTATTGGCCACCGGAAAAGAGTTTGGAGTGTGTTTTCGGAGCGTGGACACCCCTCCGGCAAACTCCTCCTCCAAAAACCCTCCGTGCCTCCTTCCTCCGTCCCCCCCGTGTTTCGCGCCGCGAGCCCGGGGAGAAGGGCCCAGCCCACAAATCCCCGCCGCCGGCTTGCGCCGGAAGCGGAGGTCGGCTAGATTGGGAGGCGTTGGCGGCCGCGCTGGGCCGCCGGAGGAACAGGGCACGATGGACATTCAAACGGTCAGGACAGAGGCTTTCGAGATGGACTGCGTCCGGTTCGGGGACGGGCCGCGGCCTTTCGTGATCCTGCCGGGGCTCTCCGTGCAGAGCGTGCTGGCGTCGGCGGAGGCGGTCGCGGCGGCGTACAAGCCGTTCACGGAGGATTTCACCGTGTGGCTGTTCGATCCCCGCAAGGACCTCCCGCCGGGGTACGCCGTGCGGGACATGTCGCGGGACACCGCCGGGGCCATGCGGACGTTGGGCCTGGCGGATGCGTGCGTGTTCGGGGCGTCGATGGGCGGCATGGTCGCCATGGGCATCGCCGCGGAACATCCCGGGTTGGTCCGGAAGCTGGTCCTGGCCTCCACCACCGCGCGCATGACGGCTGCGCGCTGGCGGCCCCTCGAAAACTGGATCGCCCTGGCCAAGGCCGGCAAGGCCGGAGATCTCTACCTGGCCTTCGGCGGAATCCTGTATCCGCCCGACGTGTTTGAATCCCTCCGCGATGCCTTTCTCCAGGCCGCGAAGACGGTCACGCCCCGCGAGCTGGAGCGTTTTGTCCTCCTCGCGGAGGCCGCGCGCGGATTCGACGCCTCAGCCGCGCTGGGCCATGTCTCCTGCCCGACGCTGGTGGTCGGCTCCCGGGACGACCTCGTGTTAGGGGCCGATGCCGCCGCCGAAATCGCCGCCGGCATCCCCGGGGCCGGCCTGCACCTGTACGACGGCTGCGGCCACGCCTTCTACGACACCGCGCCGGATTTCGGCGCCCGGATGCTGGAGTTTTTGTTGAAAGGGTGATAAGGTTGAAAAGTTGAAAAGTTGAAAAGTTGAAGGGTTGAAAGGGTGAAAGGTTGAAGGGGTGAAAGGAAACGAGGAAGGGAATGGTGCCAATGAAGCAAAGGGTGAAATGGATGGGGTGTCTGTTCGGGACGGTCGGGGTGGCGTTGGTTTGTGCGTTGCCATGGACGCCGTTGTGGAAGCCGATTCTTGAGGTTGGCTACTCCCCGGTTCTTTGCCTGTTGAACGTGGACCACTGGTTCAGCGCAAGCGGGACTCTCACCCTCTCCAACGGAACCGGTGCCGACCTGTCCGAGCCGGACGATCCCGCCCGCCGGGCGGAAGTCGACCGGGCCATTTGGCTCTGCAACACCCATTATTGCTCTCCCGACTTCAGGCTTTGGACCGACGACCCGGGAAGCGGCCCGACCGTCCGCATCCGTGCCAAGGCCTGGAGTCCGGATAAAGCCCGCGGACTGGTCGGCAATGTCATCGACAAGTACAACGCTGGCGAAGGCCCGACCTCGACACCCAGATTGCCGCCACCGCCCTCGCCCACGGAATGACCGTCGCCACGCGCAACGTCTCCGACATGGCCCATACCGGCGTGCCGGTCGTCAATCCCTTTGCGGGCGGCGGGCGTCGCCAACAGACCGGAAAAGGGGGCCGGGAAAAGCAGGGGAAAGAAGCCAGACCAGAAATCAAAAGAAGGACAAGAAGAACAAAAGGTGCGGCTGGGGAGCGGGAGGATGGTCAACATTGAAAACCATGAAAACCGCTTCGCGGACATGGAAAGCGGGAGGGAAGCGGATGTGCAGGGGGGGGGCGCCGCCGCCAAGATGGCGGCTCTCCCGGGCGCTCCGCGCCGTTCCCCCGCGACCGACTTCTCCTTCTCCATCAAGTGACGAGCCTGCATCGGCGGAATGCCGGGAAAGCCGCCGTCCCGGTGGCGGGGCACTGGCGGGGTCTAGCCCCTTTTCTGCGCCCTCCGTGAGGGGGGGCGCTTCAGCGCCGGGGGGAGTACTGCGCCCCGCCGTCGTCCCCAATCGCCACCTTCTGGAGGAGTATCCCTTCAGTCTTCTGTTTTCACGTCGGCAGTTTCCGTCCCCCCGGCGGCAGCTTTCGCGTCGGCGGCTTCCTTGAAGTGCAGGGTCGCGAGGAGGACCAGTCTTCTCAAATCCTCGTTCTCTTCAATCGTTTCCTTGCTCAAGTCCCGCACCACGCGCGCATAGATGCGCCCGCCAGCTTCGATGTCGGGGGTCTGCAGGCTGTACATGAGAAGCAACTTCTGGATTTCCAGACTTTCCGGGTGCCCGCTCCGGTATTCGAGAAGGTCTCCAATCAACGGCTCCAGGCTGGCGCTACCCTTGGTTTGGACTTGCAAAGCGGCAAGTTGTTTCAACGCTGTGACGTACCGGCTTTCACGCCATGCTTGTTGGTACAGTCCCTCGGCCTCGTCCAACTCGCCTTTCATGTGATGGATGTTGCCAAGGTCGGTGAGAAAACGGGGGTTCGAGGGGGCCTGTGCGTGGAGTTTTTCGAACACGGCCAGGGCTTCGTCGAGCCTCTGTTCGAAGATATAGCACATGCCGATCAGGAAGAGCTGTTCCGGCTTCCAGATTGCAGGGTCGTTCTCGTAGAGGGCGACAAGCGCCGCGTTGACTTCCCGATTGTCGAAGGAGAAGGGTACCCCCGTTTCCACATCAGCCGGCAAGGCCATGGCCGGTTCCAGGAAAACTGCGCGGACCAAAAGTCCCAACACCGCCAATGCCACCCATTGAACCAGTTTCATCGTCGCTTTCATTCTTTTCGCCTCTCCTTCCGCTTCCCCCCCTCCTACCACGCCCGCATCCCCTTTGTCAAACCCGCCTGCGATTCCCCTTCCACTCCCCGCACGTGCGAATAAGGGGCCAGACCCGAATGCCGGTCAGATAAGGCCCAACGTTTTCTTTGACAATGGGTTAGGACGTCGGACGCCGGGTATGGTGCCGAAGATGTGGCGGCGGGAGACCTTCTCCATCTCCCGGAGGATGGCCTTGGCCGTCTTCCAGTTCTCCGAGGCGGCCTTCATCGCTTCGTACTGGGCTTGAGAGAGTGCCACGGAGACCGTCTTGCCGCCTTCG
>JAFYAC010000102.1 GCA_017540905.1 Kiritimatiellia bacterium
ACACGGCCGCGACGGAGCGCGGCCCTCCCGGAGCCAGATTCCATGCGCTGCCATTCCGGTAGATGTTCCAAGTGGGAGGGCCGTGCTCCGTCACGGCCGTAGTGGAAGCATGATGCATGGAAAGTGGCATTTTCTTCTGCGGAACGGCTGTACTATTTCTTAAACCGCTCTACCCCTCCCTTCCCCTCCCAAGGCACCCCGGCATCGCTCGCCGTCCCCCACCCCGTTCCTCGTCCTCGTCGCGCCCCGCCCGCTCCCGCTCCGGCATCCACAGCCCCCGCACCGGCGGAGTCCCTTTCCCCCGGCAACGAAAAACCCGCGCATCGGCCGATGCGCGGGCTTCTGTGCTTCCGCAATGCGGAGCGGGCCGGACTACTTGACGTATTCGGGGATGAGGGCCGGCTTGGCGAGGAGCAGGCGGATGCGGGCATGGTCCATCTGCATGACCTTCTCCTGGGGGACGCCGAGGGCGACCAGGCGGCGGCGGTGCTCCAGCAGGCGGCGGTTCTTGGCGGCGCCGGACTTGCGGGGGCGGGTGGTATCGTTGTTGCGGGCGTTGCGGGACATGTCAAACTCCTTGGTTCGGTGTTCCGGCGGAAAAAACTGGCGACCCCAACGGGAATCGAACCCGTGTTACCAGGATGAAAACCTGATGTCCTGACCTCTAGACGATGGGGTCGCGAAATCTCCCAACCGGAAAAATCGCGCGAACTGTACTCTCCCCGCGCCCGCTTGGCAATCTTTTTTTTCGGGAACCCCACTTTCGGGGAAAGCGCCGGAACATCGCGCTTTCCCTATCCCCCCGATTGCGGTACAGTCCCCCGCATGATGAATCTCGTGAGCATGACCGGGCGCGGGACCGGGTCCGCCGACGGGCCGATCGGGCGCGCCGAGGCGGAACTCAGCAGCGTCAACCGCAAGCAGCTGGACGTGAACCTGTCGCTGCCGCGCGAACTGGCCTTCGCCGAAGCCGACCTCGTGCGGCTGGTGCAGCGCCGCGTCGCGCGGGGCCACGTCGGCGGCGAACTGCGCGTCGCCCGCGCCGAGGGCGCCCCCGCCTGCCTGAAGGTGGACCGCGCCGCCGCCCGCGCCTACGTCGAAACGCTCCGCGCGGAAGCCCGCGAGCTGGGCCTGCGCGACGACCTCGGCGCGTCGCTGCTGGCGGAGTGGCCGCAGGTGGTGTCCTTCGAGTCCACGGAGGCCGACCGCGCGGCGTGGTTGGCCCTCGCGTCGGAAGCGCTCACGGCGGCGCTGGATTCGCTCGACGCGATGCGCCACCGCGAAGGGGCGGCGCTAGGCGCCGACCTGCTCGCGCGCTTCGGGACGCTCCGGGCGCTCTGCGCGGAAATCGGCGAACGCGCGCCGCTGGTCCCCGCCCTCTACCGCAAGCGGCTGGAGGCGCGCTTCGCGGAAATCCTGCCCGCGGGCGCGACGGCGGACTGGTCGTCGGACGAGCGCCTGCTCAAGGAGGTCGCCATCTTCGCCGACCGCGCCGACATCACGGAGGAGCGCGTGCGGCTCGCGAGCCATCTCGACCAGGCGGAGTCGCTGCTGGCCGCCGGCGGTACGGTCGGCCGCAAGCTCGACTTCCTGGTGCAGGAGATGGGCCGCGAGATCAACACCATCGGCTCGAAGGCCAACGACGGCGAAATCTCGCGCCGCGTCATCGATTTCAAGGCGGAGCTCGAACGCGTCCGCGAACAGATCCAAAACCTCGAATAGAACGGAGAAACATGAACACCCTGCGACCCATCTGGAAGAACCTGATTTTCCTCGTCAGCGCCCCGAGCGGCGCCGGCAAGACGACTCTCTGCGACAAGCTGCAGAAGGAGTTCAAGGACATCCACTACGCCATCACGGCCACCACGCGCCAGCCGCGCGGCGACGAAATCGACGGCAAGAGCTACTACTTCCTGACGATGGAGAAGTTCGAGGCGATGCTCGCCGAAGGCGGCTTCATCGAGCACGCCCTCGTCCACGGCAACCGCTACGGCTCGCCCAAGGCCCCCGTCGTCGCCGCGCTCGAAGAAGGCTGCGACGTGCTGATGAACGTCGACGTCCAGGGCGCCGCCGCCATCCGCGAATACATCCGCAACGCCCCCGACGGCGACCCGCTCAAGCGGCCGCTGGTGGACATCTTCGTCGTGCCGCCGTCCACCGAAGTCCTGCGCCACCGCCTCGTCGGGCGCGGCACCGACAGCCTCGACGTCATCGAGCGGCGCATCAAGCAGGCGCGCGAGGAAATCGCCCACTGGAGCGAATACAAGTACATGGTGGTCAACGACGACCTCGCCGAAGCCTACGACAACATGCGCTCCATCATCCTCGCCGAGCGCCACCGCATCGAGAACCGCCGCGAGGAATACCGTGGCTGAGGCCGCCGCCAGCGCCGCCCCCGCGCCCGCCGCGCCGAAGCTCGTCCTGGGCGTCACCGGCTCCATCGCCGCCGTGAAGGCGATCGAGCTGATGCGCCTCCTGCAGCGGCGCGGCTGGGACGTGTGGCCCGTGCTGACGGCGTGCGCCGCCCAGTACGTCGCGCCGCTCGCCTTCCGCGCCCTGTGCGGGCACCCCGTGCCGTCGGGCGACTTCGCGTCGCAGCCCGCCGCCGCCCTCGCCGCCGCCCCCTACGGGCACCTCGACCTCACGGGCGGCGCCGCTGCCATGCTCGTCGCCCCGTGCACCGCCAACACCCTGGCCAAGCTCGCGGGCGGCTTCGCCGGCGACATCCTGTCCGCGGCCGCCCTCTCCCTCGAACCCGGCGTACCCCTCCTCGTCGCCCCCGCCATGAACGTCCGCATGTGGCAGCACCCCGCCACCCGCGCGAACCTCGACACCCTCCGCCGCCGCGGCGTCCACGTCATCGACCCCGACACCGGCCCCCTCGCCTGCGGCGACACCGGGCAGGGGCGGCTGGCCCCGCTGGAGACCATCGCCGAGGCGGTTTCCGCCGTTGTTGGCCTGTAGCAGCGGCAACGGTTTCGATTCTTTCGACAAAATCGATTCAATCGAAAAAATCGAATTTTTTCCCTCTCCCAAGCCCCTCCCATGAACTTCCTTGTCACCGCCGGTCCCACCCGCGAACCCATCGACCCGGTCCGCTTCGTCTCCAACCGTTCCACCGGGCGCATGGGCTACGCCGTCGCCGAGGCCGCGCTGGCCGCCGGACACGCCGTGCGGCTGGTATCCGGTCCCGTCGAGCTGCCGCCGCCGTCCCCCGGAATCGCCCTCGTCCGCGTCACGACCGCCGCCGACATGCTGGCGGCCGTCAAAGACAACCTCCCCTGGTGCGACTGGCTCGTCATGGCGGCCGCCGTGGCCGACTGGCGGCCCGCCCGCTGCGCCCCCCTCAAGCTCAAGAAGAGCGACGGCCCCCCGCAGATCGCGTGGGAGCCCACCCCCGACATCCTGCGCACCATCGCCCCCCTCAAGCGGCCCGGACAGCGCTTCTGCGGCTTCGCGGCCGAGACCGACCACCTCGCCCGCAACGCCCGGGCCAAACTGCGGGCCAAGCACCTCGACGCCATCGCGGCCAACGACGTATCCCTCCCCGACCGCGGATTCGCGTCCGCGCAAAACGCCATAACCCTTTACCTCGCCGACGGAAAAAAATTTTCCATTCCCCTCGCGAGCAAAATCCAGTGCGCCAAAACCCTGATCGAAGCGCTGGAAAAGGTCGGCACAACCTGAAATACAAAAAAATCCGCTTCACCCGCGGAAAACAGTTGACGCTGTTGATAACTCCGCATTATTCTTGCCGCCAGCAAGATAGGAATGCGGCCGTGCCGCGTTTCGGGCCTGCGATGAAAACGGAAAAACAAGTGAAGACCGATTTCGGAAATACCCTGACCGCCTTTGAGCGTCAGGCGCGGAGAGGAGGTGTTTGACGATGGCAACCACGAAGAAAGCTCCGGCCAAGGCCGCTCCCGCCAAGAAGGCGGCTGCGAAGCCCGCTCCGGCCAAGAAGGCCGCCCCGGCCAAGAAGGCGGTCGCGAAGCCCGCTCCCGCCAAGAAGGCCGCTCCGGCCAAGAAGGCGGCTCCCGCGAAGAAAGCGGTAGCGAAGCCCGCCCCTGCCAAGAAGGCTCCGGCGAAGGCCCCCGCGAAGAAGGCCGCTTCGGCCAAGAAGCCCGCTCCCGCCAAGAAGGCGGCTGCGAAGCCCGCCCCGGCCAAGAAGGCCGCTCCGGCGAAGAAGGCTCCTGCCAAGAAGGCCCCCGCCAAGAAGAAGTAATCTTCTTCCCAAGGCCAAAGCCAAGCGGCGCTCCCCCATCGGGTGCGCCGCTTTTTTTGCACTCGGCGAAGTCGGCCAGTCCGTGCCCCGAATGCTGACCAGACAAGGAATTTCCCTTGAGAGATGGGCCTGCGGCGCCAAACACGGAGGGAACGGAGGCACGGAGACACGGAGAGATTTTGGATGGAGCGTTTGTTGGAGGATACTTCGCACCCGGAAAACGCTGGACAAACGCTTGGGGGGGACGTTTTTGGAAGTGCGAAGCTCCTCCCTGCAAAATCTCCGTGTCTCCTTTCTCCGCGCGCTCCGTGTTTTGCGCCGCAGGCCTGGGAGAAAGGAGAGCGAGCGGGCTTGCCCCATGGGTGGGCGGAGCTTGTCTGGTCAGCATCCGGGCCAGCCCCCGTGCTCCACCGCAGATAGCGTCACTTGCCCCGGCGGGGACGGAGAACGAGGGTGCCGAGGAGGAGGAGCGCGATGGTGGCGGGCTCGGGAACGGCGGGGCCTTCGGCGGAAATGTTGTCGAAATGGAGGGTTTCGGCTTGGGTGGAGCCGGCGACGAGGGCGGCGATGGAGGTGACCGCGGAGGAGTTGTCGAGGGACAATTGGCGGGTGATGGGGGAGGAATCGGAGGTGATGGACAGGTCGATGTTCATGCCGGTGGAAAAGACGGACCAGGAGATGGAGTAATCGGCGGTGACTGGGGTGTCGGGGTCGTAGATGCGGTCGATGGGTTCGTAGATGGTCTGGCCGCCGGCACCGATGGCGTACCAGAAGCCGGGATATGTGCCGGCGTCGGCTTCGGCGGTGGTGACGCCCCAGCGGAGGAGTTCGGCGTCGTTGGCGGAGTAGAGGGCGAAGCCGGAGAAGTGGGTCGTGGAGTCGTGGGTGGCGGTGACGGAGAAGGTGCCGGAGGCAAGGGCGAGGTCATCGGCGAAGGAGCGGCCGACGGCGGCTTCGCCCACGCCGGCGTTGGCGTAGATGGCGAAGCCGTCGGCGTCGAGGGAGCGGTTGGGGGTGGCGGAGGAGCCGACTTGGCGCCATTCGCCGAAGCCGGTGCCGCCGTTGTCGCCGAGGTTCCAGGTCGCCTGGGTGGCGTAGGGTTCGTTGGTGGAGGCGTCGGTGGCGGTGAAGGCGCGCGCGGTGGGAGGGAGGAGGAGTGCAAGGAGGGCGAGGAGGACGCCCGCGTTTCCGCGGGCGCGCGGGACGGCGGGGGGGATGCGGGAGGGGGTTGGATGGCGGGTGTTCATTGGATGGAGAGGCGCCAGAGGGCGGTGAGGGAGGTGGTGTCGAGGTAGAGGGTGGCGGGGGAGCCGGTGCCTTGGAGGCGGGTGTGGGTGGGGGCGGTCGCGTCTTCGAGGGAGAAGGGACAGGAGGTCCAGGCGAAGGCGCCGGTTTCGTCGAGGGCGAGGGGGGCGGTCTGGACGGTGTAGACCTTGCCGTAGGTGGTCGGGAAGGTGAGGGCGTACATGCCGCCGGGGGTGAGGGTCAGGGCGGAGGTGCCGAAGCGGTCGCTTGCCAGCCAGGGAAGGGTCCCGGCGCGGTATTCGGCGAGGTTGGTCTGGCCGTCGCCGTCGAGGTCGGCGGTGGCGTCGGCCGGGTCGGTGGGGTCGAGGCCGTTGGCGCGCTCCCAGGCGTCGGACATGCCGTCGGCGTCGGCGTCTTCGCCCGCGACGATGCGCAGGGCCACGGCTTCGCCGGGGGCGCCGACGGGCGGGACTTCGCAGCTCTCGACCTGCCGGGTGCCGGCGGAGTCGGTGACCCAGACGGTCAGGATGTCGCCGGCATCGACGGCGTAGGGGACGTAGTTGCCGGTGTCGGACGGGTCGCTGTCGTAGGGGACCGCGAGGCGGAAGTTGATGCCGGGGGCGATGGCGCCCGCGATGGTCGTGCGGGCGACTTCCTGGGTTCCGCGCAGGAGGAAGATGTCGGCGCCGGATTTGTAGACCTGGCCGTAGCGGTCGCAGGCCTGGCCGTAGTAGAGGAGCATGGGGCGCGGGATGCCGGCGAGGGAGAGGGTGGAGGTGAGAGCGACGGCGGCGGCTAGGGCAAGAGTGACAAGTGACAAGTGACAAGTTTGCGGTGCGCGGCGGCGGATGCCGCCGCGGGAAGGATGGAATGATTGGAGAGCATGGGGTGGTCCTTTCTGAAATATTGTTTACCGCATCTTGTCACTTGTCACTTTTCACTTTGTTCGCGTCGCAGGCGCGACTCCACTGTCTTGCACGTGGAGGAGAGCATCTTGAGGAGGTCGTTGCAATCGGTGCGGAGGGGGGCGAGGCGGGCATCGGGAAAGAGGGCGGCCCGGGAGAAGAGGTCGAGCCAGTATCGGGTTTCGGAGCACTCCTTGAGGGCGATCTTGCATTTGTTGAGGAAGTCGCGGAGCGTGGGGGCGAATGCCGCTTCGGCCAGGTTGGCCCCGATGGCGGTGCCGCTGCGGAGGACTTGGTCGGCCACGGCGTATTCTTTCCGTTCCTCGCGCAATGCCTTGGCCAACGCCATGATCCGCACGGCGAAGTCCATGCTCTTTTCGCGCAACGGGCTGTCTTTCATGCCGTCCATCGGTCCGTTCCCAAGAGTTTCCTTATGACCCGCCGCATCTTGTCACTTGTCACTTTTCACTTGTCACTAATCGCCCGAATACGAGTACGTCTGGAAGTACAGCCGGATGTCGGTGACGCCGTGGCCGTCGCGGGTGCCGTCGGGTTGGAGGGCGCCGTGGATGAAGCGGTCGAGGCCTTCGGCGGGGTCGGCGAGAAGGGCGCGGCCGGGGATGATCAGGACCCAGTCGGTGTTCCAGACGCTGCGGCCGATCAGGCGGGCGTTGGTGCAGAGTTCGTCTTCGGTGAAGTTCCCGGCGTCGTGGTGGGCGCGGAAGGCGCTGTGGCGGCGGCGCTCGCCGACGGTGGCGGCCAGGGGGGCGAGGTCGCCGGCGCCCAGGCCGGAGGGCAGCGGGAGGAGCTGGTCGAGGACGGTCCAGGTGCGGCGGGCGGTGCGGGTGCGGTCGGTGCCGCTGACGATGGTGTCGGTGCCGGCGGGAACGAGGTAGACGTTGGGGGTGTTGGCCAGGCCGGCGCCGCTGGCATTGTTGGTGTTCCACGTGATGTTGTAGCCGGCGAACCAGACGCCCACCGCCCGGATGCGCGTGGAGAGCCAGGTGGGGTCGTAGAAGTTGTCGCCGCCGCCCACGGGCCAGCCGAAGTAGTTGGCGCCGGGGAGGATGCTGCCGCTGAAGTGGATGACGAGTCCGGGTTCGGCGTTGGTGGAGGCGCCGGCGTAGGGGACGCAGAAGCGGCGGTAGGCGTCGACCTGGTTGAGGTCGGCGACGCGGCAGGCGTCGAGGGCGTCGGCCCAATTGGCATCGGAGGAGGCGGAGGGGGAGATGCGGAAGAGTTCCTTGCGCAGGGAGAAGCGGGTGGTGGCGGAGTCGGGGTTGTCGATGCCGTAGCGGGACTTGACGGCGTTCCAGTCGGATTTGAGGCGGGCGAGGGCGTCGGCGATGCCGCCGTCGCCTTCGGAACCGGCCTGCTGGGGCTCGCCGTCGACGAGGAGGCCGAGGGCGCGGCTGGAGGCGATGCCGGAGAGGAAGCGGGAGGCGGCGGTGTTGCCGGAGGCGTCGAGGAGGCCGGTTTCGTAGTCGAAGGCCATGGCGGCGAGCCAGGCGCGGCGGGCGGCGAGGTCGAACATGGAGGCGTAGCGGGAGAGGGCCTGGTTGCGGAAGGTGCGGTAGAGCATGTCGGCGTAGCGGACGCTTTCGAGGCGCTGGGCGATGCGGTTGCGGGCCATCGCGCGGTCGAGGAGGACGCGTTCGCCTTCGGCTTCGAGGGCCTTGGCGCGCTCCATCGCGGCGTCCATGGCGGCGAGGCGCGCCTGCATCTCGCGGATGAGCGGGAACTGGTCGGCCATGTCGGCGAGGAGGGCGACGGCGGAGTGCTGGAGTTCGCCGAGGTCGGTGTATTTGGAGATTTTGGTTTCGAGGTCGATGATGTCGTTTTCCTTGACGGCGTTGTCGGCGTCGCCGGCGTATTCGAAGGTGAAGTTGGCGAGTTTGGCGACGCCCCAGACGACGGCGGCGGCGGCGCCGGCGGCGGCTTCGGCGACGTCGGACTCGGTTCCGCCGGTGATGGTGGCGATGATTTTCGGGAGGCCTTTGCCGAGTTCTTCGGTGCTTTCCTTGGCGGTGTCGGCGACGAGGTCGGAGATCTTGGCGAAGAATTCCATCGCGACTTCGACGTTGTTGATGAGTTTGCGCTTGTCGGCGATGGTTTCGTCGGTTTCGGTGCGGGCGAGGGTGATGGCGGCGTCGGCCTTGAAGAGGGTGAACTCGTCGCGGAGGCCGGCCTGGCGGTTTTCGAATTCGGTCTTGGCCGCGAGGAAGGCGTAGTAGGCCTCGACGAAGTCGCAGAGGGCGGCCTGGATTTCGCCCTGCGCGCGGCGGCGGCCGGTCCAGGAGGATGGCTTGACCTGCAGGCCGAGGGAGTTGAAGGAGCGCTCGATGACGACGCAGGTGCCGGTGGAGAGGGTGGCGTCCGCGACCCAGTTGGAGACATCGGAGGCGGATTGTTCGTGGAACTGCACGTCGTAGTAGGCGGAGAGGTTGGTGCCGGAGACGGCGAGGACGCTGACGGCGGCGGTGACGGTGACGCCGGAGACGGGGGGATCGCCGAAGGATTCGAGGTCGAGGACCATGTAGTTGACGAGGTCGGGTCCGTCGTAGCCCTGGGCGTAGGTGCCGGAGACGCCGATGTCGTCGGCGTAGGGGTAGCCGTAGATCTCGATGAGGCGGTTCTTGAAGGCGATCTCTTCCTGCTGCGCGGCGGAGACGGCCTCGGCGGCGGAGTCGTACTGCTTGCGGAGCGCGGCGGAGGCTTCCTGGGCGGAGGCGAAGGTGGTCTTGGCGCCCTGGAGGGCGGCGAGGGCGCGGTCGTAGACCTGCTCGAAGTGGCCCTTGCCGGCGTCGAGTCCGGCGGCGGAGAGGTCGAACGGGATCGCGTTTTCGTCGAGTCCCAGCGGGTTCAGCCCGGCGTCGGCGCGGTCAAGGCGCGACTGGATGTCGGCGAGGGCGGCGGCGACCTCGCCGATGGCGGGGGTGTGGGCGCGGTCGATGACGTTGAGGCCCGTGGCGGGCGCGTCGTCTTCGCCGCCGACCTGCAACAGGTTCGTCACGGTGTCGAGGAGGAGGGAGTTGGCGACGGCCCAGTCGAAGTAGGCGCCCTGGCCGGCGCGGGCGGCCCAGCCGTCGACGTCCCAGCAGCGGTTGGTGTCGGTGTCGGGGGTCCAGCGTTCGAGGCCGCGCGCGCCGAAGGCGTAGTCGCGGCGGGCGGTGAGGCCGACGATGTCGGCGCCGGTGCGGGCCTTGGCGGCGGCGGCGGCGGCGAAGGATTCTTCGTCGAGGTAGTCGACGCCGACGGTGGCGTTGCCGACGAGGGTGGCGCCGGGGATGGTGTTCCAGCCGAAGTTGGTGTAGGCGAGGAGGGTGTAGTAGGGGGCGAGGGCGGAGAGGTAGTGGCCCCAGGCGTCGCCGTGGCCCTGCGGGTACATGCGCTTGGCGTCGGCGGCGCCGATCTGGCCGGTGGTGTTGGTGGGGTCGCCGCGAATGGCGTAGTTGCAGGCGTAGGCGACCTCGCCGCCGTCGATGCCGTAGGTGTAGTTCCAGATGAGGCGGTTGTAGACGGGGGAGACGGTGACGGAAGGCTGGGAGGCGTCGTCGCGGCCGCGCAGGAGGGCGAGCTCTTCCTCCAGGAGGCTCGAGACCTGGTTCTGGAAGCAGAAGAGCGTGGTGTCGAGCGCGGCGTAGCCGTCGTACCAGCCGGCGGGGCCGGTGCCGGGGTCGATGGCGACGGTGGGGTCCATGGCGTCGGCGTAGGCCTCGTTGCCGAGCGCCATGTAGAGCTTGTTGAGGCGCGTGGCGGCGAAGAGGAGGGAGTCGTTGCAGTTGGGGTCGGTGATGCCGGCCTGGAGGGAGAGCGAGAGGGCGCGGTCCATGACGGTCTGGTAGATCTGGATCAGCCCCGCGCCGTTCACGGCGTCGGGTTCGAGCGCCACGGCGCCCTCGTAGGGCGGGCCGCACTGCTCGACGATGGTCTGGGCGAGGCCGGGGGCGTATTCGGCCATGTCGGAGAAGCGCTGGTCGTAGGGGTTGAGGGCGGTCATGACGCGCTCGATCCAGCCGGGTGCGAGGGAGGCGACCCAGGGGCTCCAGTTGGTGGAGGTGGGGCCGAGGCCGTCGGCGCGGCGGTAGCGGACGGCGAAGTAGTGGTCGGAGAGCATGAAGAGGGTGCCCTCGGCGGTGCCGCCCTCGATGGTGATGGAGGCGGTGCCGTTGCTGCTGCTGGTGGGGCTGGAGGTGAAGTAGGGCTGCCAGGTCTCCTTCGGGGAGCTGGGGACGTTCCCGGCGACGGGGACGCTCCAGCGCCACTCGAATTCGTAGTCGGCGGACTTGCCGCCGAAGTCGTCGGGGTAGACGAGGGTGAGTTTTTCTTCGAGGGCGTTGCCGGGCTCGACGACGTCGAGGTACTGGGAGCCCCAGAGGTTGGTCGTCACGCGGATGACCTGGAGGCTGACGGGCAGGCCGGGGGCGACGCGGCCGGTGTTGGTGCTGTTGTTGAAGGCGAGGGTGACGTAGCCGCGGGCGTTGCGGTTGGTGGGCGGGGCGCTGGAGAGGGCGGCGTTGACGTAGGGGGCGTTGGGGGCGATGGGGGTGGCGGTGTCCACGGGCAGGGCGTCCACGGCGGTCTGCCAGGCGGTCTTGGAGGAGGCGGCGAGGCCGTCGCCGAGGGCGCGCAGGCCGGCCTTTTCGTCCTGCGTCAGCCAGTTCGGCAGGATGTAGGGGGTGCCGGTGAGCGGGGCGCGGAGCATGCCGGCGAGGACGAGCTGGCCGTCGGGGCCGCGCGTGGGGTCGTAGTGGAGGCGCTCTTCGAGGGCGGGCGAGACGTCCCCGAAGCGGTAGCGCGCGCTGGTCGCCTCCTTGCGCGCCTTGCCGGCCGCCGCGAGGGCGTCGACGACGGACTTGGAGAGGTTCTGGACCTGCTCGGCGGCGGGGTCGTAGAGGACGACGCTCGGCCCGGCGGCGTTCGCCTCGGACTGCTGGTAGATGACGTCCACGCTGGCCTGGTTCCAGATGTCCGGCAGCCCGCCGGTGGCTTCGGCCAGGGTCTGGGCGACGGCCATCGCGGGGACGTTGGAGGGCCATTTGACGTCGTAGGGGATGTCCAGCGGCGCGCCGCCGGTCCCGCCGGACTGGTGTTCGACCGGCAGCCAGGGCAGCTCCTGGCCGACCTCCGGCTGGGTGGAGAGTTCGGGGAAGCAGAAGCCGTCCTGCATGCGGTAATAGAAGTTCATGACGATGTTGGTCGCCTTGCCGTCGTCGCCGGCGGCCTTGGCCCACCAGTCGTGCTTGCGGTCCTGCCAGCCGGGTCCGCCGGCGCAGGAGGTGTTGAGGCAGCCCTCCCAGGCGGCGAGGGGCATCGGGGGGGTGACGGAGGAGCCGGCCTTGGTGGAGTAGCGGAAGGGGTAGGTTTCGTTGGTGCGGACGACGTGGAAGACGGCCATCGAGGGGGAGCCGTCGGCCTTGCGGGTGTCGAGCAGCACGTAGGGTTCGCTGGCGCCGCCGGGGGCGTTGAGGTCGTCGCGCAGGGCGTAGGCGGTGTTGCCGAGGACCACGGCGTGTTCTTCGTTGGGGTTGTAGCCGGGGCGGTCCCTGTCGTTCTGGACGTAGACGGACGGCGAGGCGAGGGCGGTGCCGCCGCTGCCCTTGCCGGAGGCGATGACGATTTCCGGCGGGTTGGTGGGCCACGCGCTCTGGTAGTGGAGGGCGAGGGAGGGGTAGTGGAGCGGGAAGGGCAGCTCGCCGTCGAGCTTCGACGGCCGGCCCCACCAGATTTCGAAGGCGTTGGTGTTGACCGCGAAGAGGGCCGACTGCGGGTCCGCCTCCCACGCCTCCGGGTAGTCGTAGGTGTTGACGTTGTAGGCGGTGCCGGAGTGGACGAAGCCCGGGAACGCCGAGAGGTCCTTCAGGTGCTCGTGGTCGGCGAGGTGGAAGGAGGCGATCCACTTCGCGCCGCCGTAGATCGTCCCGTAGGAGCCGTCCACCACGTCGTGGATGTGCGCGCCGGCGCCCTCGTCGAGCGGATAGGACTCGAGCAGGTCCTTCTGGGCGCCGCGCAGGTGGACCCGCATCAGCGAACGGATTTCGTCGCCGGTGCGCG
Source organism: Kiritimatiellia bacterium (assembly GCA_017540905.1). GTDB lineage: Bacteria > Verrucomicrobiota > Kiritimatiellia > CAIQIC01 > Lenti-01 > CACXEY01. The sequence goes on from JAFYAC010000102.1 coordinate 12,430, forward strand.
CGACGTCCCAGTAGCGCACCTCGTCGATGCGGCCGCCGAAGTGCTCGCCCGTCTTGAGGGAGCGGCCGATCTGGATGTGGCGCGCCTGGCCGTTGCCGTCCACCGTCCGGAGGGAGCCGTTGGTGGCGGCCGCCGTGCCGTCCACGTAGAGGACCAGCGCGTCGGCGGTGCGCACGCCGGCCAGGTGGTGCCACGTGCGGCAGCCGCCGTCCGGCACGGGGGCTTCGACGCGCCCCGCGGGGGTCTCGAAATAGGCGTTGCCGTCGCGGGTGTAGCCCATTTCCCAGGCGTCGGGCGACTGGTCGTCGGCGTCGCGGTAGTAGCTCATCACGGGGTTGGCGGTCCCGTCCTTGCGGGTGCGCCAGGCCCAGGCCTCGATGGTGAACGGCTGCTCGTCGAGGTGGAACGTGTTGCGCGTGCCCTCGGCGTAGCCCCCGTCGCCGTCGAAGTCCACGACGTAGCTTTCGTCGCTGAAGGGCAGGATTTCCTTGCCGATGGGCCAGCGGACGGGGGTGGGGTCGAACTCCGCCGGGTCGTCGTGGCGCACGCCGCGGAGGGCTTCCAGCCAGAAGTCGTCGGTCGTGGAGTACCGCATCAGCGCCAGCCCCGGCGCGGCGAAGGCCAGCCGGCCGGTCCCGGCGTCGATCGACGCGTTGGCGGCCTCCTTCTTGGGGGCCTCCTCGGTGGCCTGGCTCGCGATTTCCGCCCCCATGCCGTCGGGCAGCAGCGTCTCCGCCGTGCCGGTGCCGCCGGGGTCGAGCGCGATGCGGATGGCGTCCGCGGGCCACTCGATTTCGTACCAGTCCACCTCGAACGGCCAGGTCACGCCGCGCGCGTCCTTGTGCTCCCAGTAGACCTCCGCGTCCCAGGGCGAGCCCTCGGTGGAGCGGAGGGCGAAGAGCCAGTTGCGCTTTCCGGCGTAGGAGCTGTTTTCGTCCACCAGGAACATCTTGTCCGAGGTGCCGCCGCCGATGCCGGCGGTGACCTTCGGCACCAGGTCGTCCGTCCCGTAGTAGCGGTCCACGGGCAGGAGGCGGTCGCCCACCTCCGCCGCCACGCGCTCCACCGTCGGGGCGAGCACCTGCACCGGCTGCACGCCCAGCGACTTGGCGAACTTGCCGTCCTCAAAGTATTCCAGCAGCAAAATACCCTCCACGCCGTCCGCGCGCAGGCACTGCGAGCCGTCGTAGACGTCGATCCACACGCCATCCGCGTAGTTCGTGGTGGTGACCGCGTTCGTCCCCGTCGCGTCGTAGTTGGTGACGACGGACCGGACGGGCGCCGTCACGTAGTTGTTGTAGTGGAGCGTCGCGTAGATCTGCTGGTTGTTCGCGCTCAGGTAGACCGCGGGGGCGTTGTAGGGGGCCTCGGTCCAGTAGATGCGGGCGGGGCGGTTCGTCGGCACGGCGGAGACCGTGTAGACCACGTCCTGGTCGAGCCCCGGCCAGCGGATTTCCAGCTGGCCGCCGGCGGCCGCGACCAGCTCGTCGCGCGAGGGCAGCCAGATCGCGCTGCCGCTCTCGTTCCGCCAGTACGCCTGCTCGTTGTTCCCCACCCGGACGGCAGAAAAACCCTCCGGCTGCCGGCCGCGCGTCGCGCCGTCGGGCGCCGGGATCACGTCGCCCAGCGCGTATTGCGCGATCGACGACTCCAGCGGCTGGCCGTAGGCGAAGAACGTCATCGCCAGCGCGCCCTCGCCCTCGCCGTCCGCGAACGAGACATCCTGCGTTTCGCCGGACGCCGGGTCCGTCCAGCGGTTCGTCGCCGAACCGCCGGCGAAGGACACCAGCCCCGCGCCGCCCGCGTAGTAATTCGTCTCCGCGTCCGGCGCCTCGTCGGCGAACCACCGCATCCCGAACCTCGTCGTCAGCTGCGGCGCCGTGCCCTCCCCGCGCGCCGCCCCCGCGCACGCCAGCACCGCCGCCGCCCAAACCGCCAAACCGCTTTTCCGTTTCATCTCATGCTCCTCGCTTGCAAAATGGGTTCACACTCCGCGCGTCCGCGCGGCTCGTCCCCCTCCCCTCCAAACTCACCCAATTCTTCCTGATGGACCCCACCGCCCGCCTGCAATGCTCCCCATTCCGGATCAGCCGGTCGTGGTATTCGCCCTGCCACACCGCCCCCTGGCGTCCCGGCAACCGGTTCAGCAAATGCGCCGACACGCCCTTCCACTCCTGCAACAGCGCCGGCAGCCCGGCCCGGTCGGGCAGCTCGCACAACACATGGACGTGGTTCGGCATGAGCACGTAGGCATGGAGCCGGCACCGGCCGTCCACTTCCGAGCGGCCCAAAACCCCGTCCATGCAACGGCGGGACGCTTCGCCCCGCAAGATGCACTCCCCGTGGTCCGCGTCCAGCCACTCCTCCATGCTGCGCGGGAACCGCGCGGCGTATTCCGCCACCTCCCTCCCCGCCTTCGCGCCCACATTCGCGCCCCTCTCCCCTCCCATTTGCCCCATGACGGGCGAGGCGCCCGTCCTCCCAGTCCTGCTGCCGGGGAGACGCGCCTCCGGCCACTTTTCAGGCCGGCTCATGCCCGTTCCATCCCTTCCATGGCTGTTTTTGCCGTCAATTTCACCCATGCCATGTCCGTTTTCGCCATTTGCGGTCCCTCACTCCACCCTCATGATGTACCAGAGGGCCTTGTAGGGGGGGAGGTTCTCGTGGGGGGCGCCCTTGTCGCCGGTGCCGGAACCGCCCGCGCCGGTGGTCTGGGAAGTCGTCCAGCCGGACCAGACGCCGCGGTTGTCGTTGGCGGCGGCCGCCGGCTCGTCGGTGTTGTCGTGGCAGTTCTTCTGGTAGCCGTGGGAGTGCGACGGCATTTCATCCCAGGAGAGTTCCACGGTGGCGGCGCCGCCCACGTCCCAGGGGTTGTAGCTGTTGCCCGCGCCCACGGGGAAGCGGCCGGAGAGGTTGGGCGTCGTCACGCCGTTCACCACCGAGCCGTCGCACGCCGCCCAGCCCGCCGGAACGTCGTCCTTTTCGCCGTGCCAGAGGATGATCGTCCCGACCGGCACCGGCCCCAGCCCCGAGAGCGACCCGGCCTTCAGCCCGCCCGCCGCCGAGACGTCCCCGGCGACCGACATCGTGCCGGTCACCTCCAGGCCGCCGGAGACCTCCGCGCCGCGCGCCGACAAACTCTTCGTGCGGGTTTCCCCGTCCACCGTCAGCGACCCCGCCACCTCGAAATCGGCGCGGCTGCCCGTCGCGCCGTCCGCGAACAGCGCATAGGGGACCGCCGCGACCGCCGCGCGCGGCGACATCGCGCCCGGATGCCCGTCGATCCGGCATTCGATCCAGCACGCCTGTGCGCACAGCACCGTGTCCAGCGGCGCATCCGGCGCCCCTTCCGGCGCTTGCAGGGCGTCGCTCAGCCGGACGCTGAACGCGCCGTCCGCGTCCAGCACGGCCGGGGCCTTGCGCATCCAGAGCGCGTCGCCGCCCTCGGCCGCCGCGTACAGCCCGACCACGAGCGTCAGCGGCCCCGACACCGCATTCCCGTCCTTGTCCACGATGCTCCCGGTGTATTCCCATTCCAGCGGCGACGCCGTCCCGCGCACCGCCTGCGTCGCCATCCACCGCCCGTCCGCCTTGGGCACGGGCCGGGCCGCCGCCGCCACCGCGCACGCGCACACCACCCCCGCCGCCAACCCCATCACCATTCTCTTCATCTTTCTCTCCTCGCTCATCTCGTCAAATTCCACCGCAACTGGTCACTGGTCACTGGTCACTGGTCACTGTGAAATGGCGCGAAGCGCCATTTCACCGCACCCTCATGATGAAGCACACCGCCAGGTACGGCGGCCGGTTCTCGTGTGCCGCGCCATTGCCGGCGGAGTCGGTGGTGGCGTCGTCGGGGGAGCCGCCCGTGCTGTTCTGCCACCAGTCGCCGCTCATCCAGCCCATCCAGGGGACCGGATGGTAGTCGCGGGTGCTGGCCGTCGTGTAGTCGTGGGTGTGCGAGGGGATCTGGGCGACCGTGAGGGCCACCGAGTTCGTGCCGCCGGTGTCCCCGACCTCGTAATGGAACTCGTCGTCGTCGCCGCCCGCCCCCACCGGGAAGCGGTCCGTCAGGTCCGGCGTCGTCATCCCGTTCACCGTCTGGCCGTTGCACAGCGCCCAGCCGTCCGGGGGGTTGTCCTTGTCCATCCACATCGCGATGCTCCCCACGGGCGGGATGCCGTCCCCCTCGAAGCGCGGGGCCTCGACCGTCCCCGACACGCCCGCCGGCGAGTCCGCGTCCGCCAGCTCCGCGCCGCCCTCGACCGCGAGCTCGCCGAACGACGCCCCCGCGACGAACTTCGCCGCGTCGGCCACCGCCACCGCATCGCCCGCCGAGAGCGCCCCCAGCACGGGGAACGCGAGCGGCGACCGCCTCGCCCACCGCGCCAGCAGCGCCTGGGGCGCCGAGGTGAACTCCACGCGCGGCGCGATCGCCGCCCCGTGCCCCTCCACCTGCATTTCCAGGAACCGCTGCGGCTCCGGCGGTTCCGCAAACGCCTCCATCAGTTCGTCCCCGCCCTCCAGCCACGCATGGAACGACCCGTCGGCCCCGCACCACACCTCCACGTCCTTGCTCCACGACGGATCGCCGCCCGCCGCGTCCGTGAACACCCGGATCGACGCCTGCTGCGCCCCCGTCAGCGGTCCCGACACCGGATCGCTCAGCACCCCCTGGTACACCACCGCCCCCGGCACCGCCTCCTCCGCCGCCGTCTCTGCCCACGCCGCCGCCGCCGCGCACCCCGCCCACGCCCAAACCACCATCTTCTTCATCATCGTCTTCATCGCTCACCTGTCCCGTTTCACGGCATCCCGTCTCTCGTCACTCGTTTGTTTCCACCGAAACTTGTCACTCGTCACTTGTCACTTGTCACTGTGAAATGGCGCCCCGCGCCATTTCACCTCACCCTCATGATATACCGCACCGCATAATACGGCGGCCGGTTCTCGTGCGCCTCCCCGCCGCCCGTGGCGGAAGTCGTGGCGGTCGTCGCCGACTTCCAGACATGCCCGTCGTTGTTGTCGGCCAACGCCTTGCCGTCGGTCGTGCACGACGGATAGGAGTAGCCGTGGGTGTGCGGCGGCATCTGGGAGTACTCCAGCGTCACGCTCGAGGCGCCGCCCGTCTCGCCGACGTCGTGCCCGTCGCCGGCGCCCATGACGAACAAGCCGCTCAGGTCGGGCGTGCCGTTGTCCCCGTTGCATACGGCCCACCCGTCCGGAACGTCCTCCTGCGTCCACAACAGGATGCCGCCGACGGGGATCACCCCCTTCCCCTCGTTCGGCTTGCCGGGCGGAACCGTGACCGCGCCCGCCGCCTTCAAGGCGCCCAGCGACACCCCGCCCGCCGCCACGGTCAGGTTCGACACCGCCGCGCCGTCCGCCGAAACCCTGCCGCGGAACTCCGCGTCGTCGGCGACGGACATCGTCGCGCCGGCCGCGAAACCGCCCTCGCCCCAGAGCGCGTACTGCGCCAGGAACGCATACGGCGCCGTCGGCACCCGCAGCCTGGGCTTGAGCGTCCCCACCCCCTCCACCTCCAGCTCGAAGTAGCGCGCCGTCCCCTGGAACGCGTCGATCAGCTTCTCCTCCGCGGGGCTGCCGAGCTTCGAGCCGCCGTCGTCGAGCACCAGATTGAACATCCCGTCCCCCGTGCACGTCACCGGGAACTCCCTTGCCCACACCAGCGTCCCCCCTTCCGGCGCGTCGTACAGCCGGAACGCCACGTGCTGGATGCCCATCAGCGGCTGCGGCGCCCCCTCCACCACCCTCGCCAGCCGCGCCTGGAAATTCACCGTCCCCGGCACGATCCCCCCCACCTCCGCCGCGCACTCCCACGCCGCCGCCGCAACCAGCACCACCGCCGCAACCGCGGCCCGAACACTCGCTCTCATTCTCTTCACCTCTTTCTCGAAACTCCCGCGCCCGCCGGGCGCGCACCGCAACTTGTCACTTGTCACTTGTCACTTTTCACTCGTCACTCGTCACCAGCTCCCCCTCCACCACCTTCTCCAGCGCGAACGACCCCGCCACCCGGATTTCCTGCGCCCGCAGCCCCGCCAGCGTCTCCTCGTACGTCCCCTGCACCGCCCGCGCCCCATCCGCCGTCACGTCCCCGTCCCCCTCGTCCCCACCGTCCCCCTCGTCCCCGCTCCCGGCCACCCGCAGCGAGATTTTCCGCACCACGCCCCGCGACTCCACCGGCCCGTCGTAGGGCTGGAACTGCCCGTCCTTGTTGTCGAACAGCGGATGGTACCGGTGCAGGAACGGATTCACCGGGTCGTCGTACGCCAACTCCACCGTACCCGAGAGCGCCCCCGCCAGCCCGTTCGTGCCGAGCGCCAGCGGCGCCATGCCCGGGAGCGTCGCCGAACTCGCGCGCCAGACGTTCGAGGCCCCGGCCGGCACCAGCTCCCGCCGCGCGTAGACGGCCAATCCGCCCTCCGCGGCGGCCGCCTCCGCGACCCAGGCCTCCTTGAGCAGCCGCACCGTCCCGTCGCCCCCCACGTGCACCACCAGGCGCAGCTCCGCCGGATGCCGCACCGGCAGCGCCTCCCCCGGACGGTAGCTCGGGCAGTCCACCGCCGTCAGCCGCGCCGATCCCGTCCAGAGTCCCGCCTGCGCGTGCACCTCCGCGGCGACCTCGTGGACCGACTGCGGGGCGGCCGCGCCGCTGCCGTAATCCGCCGACGCCTCCCGCACCGCGCGCACCGGCACGTCGATGGCGATTTTCCCCTCCGCGTCGCGCACCCGGAGCACCGACTGGTACGAACTGTTCGTCACCGCCGACTCCTCCCGCCACTGCATGTCCTCCCGGTGGACCCCGAACGTCCCCGACCACGACTCGCCCGGCGCCAGCTCCAGCGTTTTCGCGGAAAACGCCTTCCACCCGCCCCCCTCCGCCAGATACAGCGGCACCGCGCCCGCCACCTGCTCCTCCCCCTGCGGGGCCTCCTCCGACGCCGCCAGCCGCAGCTCCACCTTCCGCGACCGCGTCCCCGAGAGATTCGCCACCGACAGCACCATCTTCGCGCGCGTCCCCCCGAAATCCAGCCCGCTTCCGTTCCCCGCCGCCACCGCCAGCGGCCCCGCGTACGCGCTCGCCCCGTTGCACCGCACCCACGCCGCCTCCCCGGACGACCACTTCTGCGCCGACGGCCTGGCCACCACCCGCTCGCTACCGTCCGCGGCGATCTGCCACGCATGGTTGTCGTACCCCTTCGACAGATCCACCGCCGAGTCCGCCTCGAACCACTCCTCGAACGACACCCCCTTCTCCCCGATTGCGCCCCCCACCAGATTCAGCGCATTCGGGTACCACTCCACCCTCGGCAGCCGCGCCTTCCCCTTGATGGCGACCGCCTTCGCCTCCGTCCCCTCCTTCACCTTCACCAGATAGCACTGCCCGCCCGAGAACTCCCCGAGCGTCGAGAGCGCCCCCAGCTCCTCCCCCGGATACCACACCTTCCAGTGCGGATCCCTTGCGAGCGGCGTCCCCTCGTCCACGACGAACTCCGCCGACGCAAACCGCTTGTCCCACCGCCATATCCCCTCCACGTTCCCCGCCCCGACCACCTCCACCAACTTTTCCAGCGCCCCCTTCTCCGGCTCCACCTGCAAATGGACCGCATTCCACCCCCCGTGCACCTCCACCTCCTGCACCACCCACTGCGCGCGCGCCCCCGCGCACGCCGCCACCAGCGCCGCCAGCCACAGACCGAAAATACGTCCGTTCATCTTTTCCGTTCCCATGTTATGTGTGATGTTGCGTATCATACTCCCCCGCCCCCCGCCCCCCGCAAGTCCATTTTCGGTCCCCAACCCCCGTGGAGAGTGCACCGGGTCGCGCTTCCGCGCGACCATGTTGGGGAAAAACGTCTGGAAAGCTGGTTCTTCGGGGATTAAAGTGGAACCACCCATGGAATCCCACGAATGCAAGGAGCAAGAAGGGCGACAGCCCCCCCCTCCGAGAGGGGGGTGGCGCGGCCATGAATGGAATGCGGATGCATGGCAAAAGACAAGCGGCTGGGGCCGCGACGGGGGGAGTACTGCGGTCGGCCGTCGCGGCAATCACGACTTCATACCGGCAAGAAACGAAACAATCCCTCTGCGGATGGACCATGCGGAAGCCTGCATCGACGGCCCCGCGCAGTACTCCCCCCGCCGCCCTTTCCTTCCGCTCCACACTTGCAATCCACAAGCCATCTTCTTCCGGGCGGCCCCCCCCTCTCGGAGGGGGGCGAATGCTTGCGCGCACCCCATGCCCTGAATGCGGCCCCCATCGTCACAACCCCATCGTCACAATCCACTACAATCCCCGAAGAACCCCTATTTCTTGAACCGCTTTAGAGCGGTTTCAAATCCGGTGTGGCTTCAAGCCGTTGTCTCACCCGCCATTTTGCGAAGAAGCGCCTCCCTCCCCGTGAAGAACGCAAACGTCTGGGAATCTTCGGAAGGACTTGAACCGCCCCAGTGAAAAGGAAGCGGCTGGCGTATGCATCAGGGGAGCGGCCAAACGGCGATGGCGAAGAAGGGGTGGCCGGGGGAGAAGGGCTGCCAGCCGGACGGGTCGGTCATCGACGGGCGGCCGAGCGGGACGTAGCGGTAGCCCAGGGTTCCGAGGTTGGCATTGGACGGGGTCCAGGCGAAGACGGGCACGGCGCCGTCCGTGCGGATGTCCGCCCGGAGGTGGCTCTCCGGGTCGGTGGGGTCGCTGCCCAGAAGGTACTCCTGCCAGGCGGGGAAGGTGTCGCCGTCGGTGTCGGACCGGGCCAGGGTTTCGTATCCGCCGGGCGTGGCCGCCTGACCGGGATAGTGGCGGTCGAGCCAAGCATACGGCACGGGGACGCCTTCGATCCGCACGGCCTGTTCGTCGGGAATCCAGCGGACATTGGACAGCCAGGCGCCGGATTGGGAAACGTAGCCGGGGCCGTAGTCGCGGGTGGGGTCGGCGATGTCCAGGATCCAAGTGAAGGTGGTGGTGCCGGCGGACTCAACTTCCTGGGTGACGGTTCCGGTGAACGTTTGGGTGCCGTTGTAAGCGTATTGCCACTGTTGCTTGCCGTCGATTGCGAACGCGAAGGTGTTCTGCCAGGTCCAGCTGTTGAAGGCGTAGGTGAAGATGAATGTGCCTTTGCCGGTCACGGTGGCTTGGAGGGTGGCCTGGTAGGCGTCGGCCATGAGGCCGCCGGAACGGAGGGTGGCGGGCGAGGAATCGTCTTCGCGCCATGTGCCGGTGCCGGTGGTGCTCCAGGCGACGCCCTGGGTGCCGAGGATGTCGGCGATGGTCTTGTAGCTGCCGACGAAGATGGGGCTGGAGAGGCCGGTGGCGGAGTCGGGCCAGACGGCGGCGTGGAGGACGGCGGAGGCGTCGGAGATGGTGATGGGGCCGGTGTAGCGGGTGCCGTTGGCGGGAGTGGGCGGGGTGCCATCGAGAGTGTAGTAGAGCGTGCCGCCGGAGTTGGGATTGGCGAGGGCGACCTGGAGGGGAAAGGCGTCGACGAGGGGGCCGGCGGGCGTGGCGGTCGGCGGCAACGGGAGGGTTTCGCCCAGGACGGAGGCGAAGCCGGCGGCGAGGGAGTCCGCGGTGTCGAGGTAGCGCACGGTGCCGACGGCGAAGTCGGAGTCGTTGCGGGCGACGCCCTTGCCGATGGCGGTGGCGGGGGCGCCGGGGCGGGCGAAGAAGAGGGTCGGATAGTAGATGCTGCCGGAATCGCCGTGGGAACGGTAGAGTTGGATGAACCACGAGTAGGCGGCGTCGGTGTCGTTGTTGCAGGAGGAGTCGGCGGTGACGAGGTAGATGCCGTTGGCTTGCGCCCATGCGAGGAAGGCGGGGGATTCGGCGACGGGATAGAAGCGCTTGGACCATCCGCATCCGGCGCGGTCGGCGAGAAGCACGGCGATGAGGCGGCCGTCGCGGGCGGCGGCGGCTTTGACGGCGTCGACGTCGGTGGTCCATTCGCCGGGGCCGACGGGGTGCGATTCGCGGTAGAGGCCGGCGGTTTCGGCGCTGGGACCCTTGCCGTCTTCGACGAAGATGGCACGGACGCGGGTGGTAGCGGTCAGGAGGATGGGGCCGGTGTAGACGAGGCCGGTGTCGGCGGAGGGAGCGGTGCCATCGAGGGTGTAGTAGATGGTTCCGGCGGCGCCTGCGGGGGGCGAGAGGGTCACGGAAAGGGTGCGCGGGAAGGTGATGGCGGTGGCCGGGTCGGTGGTGGTGGCCGGGGAGAGGACGGGCGGCTGCGAGGGGACGGAGAAGGATACGGCGTCAAGCCAGGCGCCGTTGAAGCCGTCGTAGCGGCCGCCTTGCTTGAAGACGAATTTGACGGCGTGGGTGCCCTCGGGGATGGTGACGCATGCGAGGTGCCAGTCGTCGTCGGTCACGTTGCGCGAGTCCGCGAACTGCGCGGTGCCGTCCACGAGGACGGAGAAGGTGCCGGTGTAGGTGCGGATCTTGTAGCGGAAGCTCATGGCGGCGGGGCCTTCGACGGTGGTGGAGAGCCAGGCGGCGTCGGAGTAAAAGGAGCCGTCGTCGGTGCTGCGCACGGCGTCGGTGCCGTCCCAGGTGTCGTCGGCGACGAAGGTCCACGGGCAGTCGGGGTTCGTCGTCCAGGCGAGCTGGGGCGCGTCGAGGCCTTCGCCGAGGTCGCTGAGGGAGTAGGTGGCCTCGAAGGGGAAGCCGAGGACGCCGTCGGTGACGGCGGCGGCGCGTATGGTGGTGGTGCGGGTGAGGACGATGGGTCCGTCGTAGAGCGGCGAGGAAAGGGTGGGCTCGGAGCCGTCGAGCGTGTAGCGGACGGGGAGGCCGGTGCGGCCCGGGGTCAGCGTGACGGTCAGGCTGCCGGTGAAGACCGTCCCGCCGGCGGGCGAGAAGAAGACGTCGTAGGAGAGCGGGATCTTGCGGTCGCGCCAGGCGGAGGCCCAGACGGCGGTCTGGCGGAGGACGCGGGTGTTGTCGTTGGAGGCGGCGGTGCCGACGGGGACGCCCGCGTGGGTGAAGTCGGGTGAGGAGAAGCAGGGGACGGGTTTGTAGTCGGTGTAGGTGCCGTCGGTGTAGTAGCCCATGATGGTGTGGTAGCGGACGTTGTCGGTGCCGGTGAAGTGGTAGCCGGAGGAGTAGGTGAAGGACTGCGGGCCGGGGTCGGCGTCCTGGGTGTTGGAGTGGCCGCAGCCGAGGTTGTGGCCGGTTTCGTGGGTCATCGTGTCGGAGATGGCGACGGAGCGGATGAGGCAGGCGTTGTAGGGGGATTCGGAGAAATTCGCGGCGGCCGAGGCGGTGGTGGCCTCCAGCGAGTAGCCCAAGCCGGTGGTGCCGTAGGCGGAGCCGTTGTCGATCATGACCGACACCACGTCCGCCCCCACGGCGTCGCGGTTCAGGCGGAGATCGGACCATACGCCGGTGCCGTAGCGGGCGGCATCCAGTGCGGAGTTGACATCGGTTTGCGTGTCATCGACACCCATGACGCCGACGAGGCGGAAGCGGAAGACTTCGTCCAGCTTCGTGTTGGCCAACGCCGCGTTCATGCGCTGGACCGCGGTCTCGGCGAAGTTCGTCATCCCGCCGTTGCGGGCGACCCACGCCTGGGCGCCCTTCTCGTAGGCGATCAGGATGTCCACCAGCTGGTCGCTCTGGTCTCCTTTCGCCGCTTTGCGCGGCGACCGGGTGTCAGGTGGCGGGCGGCGCGGTTCGGGTTCGTCCGTCGGTGCGGCGGCCGGGTCGCGCTCTTCGACGACGGTCCCTTCCGCAGACCGGAACACGCGCACGACGTTGCCGCCGGGAAGGCCGGACACCGTCGCGGTCAACCCGTCGCGGTCGGAGATGACGACGGCCGTGCGGGTTCCGGCGTTCGGGCCGTCCGTGAGGGATGCGGTGAATACGCGTCCCGCGGAAAGCGGCGCCGGCATGGCCTCGTCGAGACGCAGGGCGATGCGCGTGCCGTCGAAGAGGAGCAGCGTGACCACATCGCCGGGGACGAGCTCCGGCACCGGGGAGGGATTGCCGGGCAGGACGTCGCGCCGCACGAGCCCGGTTTCCCCTGCGGCGGCGGCGGAGCGGGCACTCGGCGCGCTCCCCGATCCGCGGAGGTCGACCGTCCACGACGCGGCCTGTGCGGCCATGGCGGAAAGCAATGCCACGGCGGCACCCCGCAAAAAGGAATGTATCGCGTTCATGGCGAAAAGACTATCGTGTGGGGAGGGCCGTGGGCAACCCTTTTTGCGTTTTCCCCGGTTCCCGTGTGTGGGGGAAAAATGTGAGGGTGACTTTGCCCAAGACGACCGGAAACGCCTCTGTTTGCCGTCATCGGAGGTCACAAGTGGTATGTCTATCATTTCATGGACATATCGATTGTGGCTATTCGCGACAATGGAGAGCGAAGCCCATCCCCCTTCCGAGAGGGGGGTGCCGCGCTGCGACTGGTTGGCAGGCGGGGGGGCAAAGAGAGCAGAAGAATAGCGCGGCGGGGGGAGTACTGCGCGTCGCATAGGCGGCGGCTCCGGCTTTGCGGCAGAGCTAGTCCGAGAACCATTGGAAGTACTTCGCGGGAGGTCGCGATGGCTCATGTACAGGCAATCCGCAGTACTCCCCCCGTCGCCCGTTCATTCGTTCCAAGCGCTCCTGCCATGAACTCCTTTCGCCGGGCGCCCCCCCTCTCGGAGGGGGGAAAGAGCTTCGCACAATCCAACCGCCCAAGACAGGCTTCCCTTCCCACCTTACCCTTTCCCCCCAGCGCGTCCCTCACCCTTTCCGCACCGACAGCCGCCCGATGGGCTTCTTGTCGGCGTAGTACAGCTCGAAATCGGTCATCTCGTCCGGCGGCGGCGCGAACACCTCCGCGGGCGCGAACCGCCCGTCCGCCGCGAACACCTCCGACAGCTGCTCGAAGTACGGCGCGTGGTCCGTCGCCACGTGCACCGTCCCGCCCGGCTCCAGCGACCGCCACAGCGCGTCGAGGAAGCGCGGATTGAACAGCCGGTGCCCTTCGTGGCGCGCCTTCGGCCACGGGTCGGGGAAGAACACGTACATCGTCCGCACCGACGCCTCCGGCACCCAGTACGTCGTCGCGTAGTATGCCTCCATCCGCGAGAGCCGGATGTTTTCCAGGTCCAGCCGCCGCGCCCGGTTGTCGATCTTGCGGATCCGCCGGAGCATCCGGTCGATACCCCAGAAGTTCACCTCCGGGTGCTTCGCCGCGTGCGCCAGCAAAAACCGCCCCTTGCCGCAGCCCAGATCAATCTCCAGCGGCCGCCCCGGATGCGCGAACCGCGTCCGAACGTCCAGCGGCCCGAGCCATTCCGCCTCGCTCGCGGGCACCACGCGCAACGATTCGGCAATCACGGCCGCACCCCCACCGTGTTGCGCAGCGCGCCGATGCCGCCGATCTCGCACTCCACCGTGCAGCCCGGACGGTACAGCACCGGCGGCGTCCGCGCCGACCCGATCCCGCCCGGCGTGCCCGTCGACACCATGTCGCCCGGCTCCAGCGCCATCACCGACGTGATGTCCGCCAGCAGCCGCGCCACGGAAAACACCATCTCCGACGTGCGCGCGCGTTGCAGCTCCGTGCCGTCCACCCGGTGCGATAGCGGCAGGTCGCCCGCGTCCCCCAGCTCGTCGGGCGTGACGAGCCACGGCCCGCACGGACCGAACCCGTCGGCGCTCTTGCCCATGAACCACTGTCCGCGCGCACGCTGGAGGGCTCGGTCCGTCACGTCGTTGAACACCATGTACCCGCCCACCGCGGAAAGCGCCTCATCCTCCGCAAGCCGCCACGCGCGCCGCGCAATGACGAGCGCCAGCTCCACCTCCCCGTCCACGCACGCCCCCTCCCCCGCCGGGACCGGTATCGAGTCCCCGGCGCCGATCAAACACCGCGGATTCTTCGCGAACCACACCGGCTCCTCCGGCAGGCCGCCGCCGAACTCCGCCGCGTGCTCCCGGTAATTCTTCCCCACGCACAGCAACTGCCCCGGACACGCCACCGGCGGTCCCAGCCGCATCCCGTCCGCCGCCACCGTCTTCAGCCGCGGCTCCCCCAGTAGACCGCGCAGGCGCGCCAGCCCGCCGCACCGCCAGAAGCGCGCGTCGTAGTCCTGGATGTCGAACACCATCCCCCGCACGTCCACGATCCGCGCCCCTTCCCCGTCCGCCCCGTCCAGCCAAATCCCCGGCCGCTCGTTCCCCGCCTCGCCGTATCTCACCAGCTTCACGTCGATCTCCTTCCCTTTGAAATCTCAAATTTGAAATTCAAATTCAAAACAGCGAATCCATCGGCGGCGGCTCCGGCTTCGCCTCCGCCTTCTTGTACCGCACGAACGGCTTGTGCACCGGCGCCGGCGGCAGCCCTTCCCCTTCGCGCGACTTGCCGAGCTCGCCGAGAACGTCGTCCGTCGTCTTGAAGTGGCACTTCGCCACCTCCAGGAACACCTTCCCGCCGTGCGCCGCCGCGAGCTCCCGCGCCGCCGCCTTCACCTGCGCCGACGCCCCCTTCGGGAGCGACCTGCCGACCGACTTCCCTAGCCGCTCCATCATGTCGAGGAACCCCTCCCGCGCGAGGATCGACGCCGCGGCGACCGCCGTGTCCGCCTCCGCGCGCGGATGCTGCTCGAGCACGATCTTGCGCCCGCGCTCCTGGAGCGCCCGCTTGATCTGGTACTCCGGCCCGAACTGGTCGCTGATGGCGCGCGGGCAATCCGGGACCTTCTCCAGGAGCGTCTCGATGCACTTCGCGTGCCCCCAGGCGAGGATGCGGTTGACGCTGCCCATCGAGGCGTACATCCGGTTGTAGGCCGCCGGGCCGAGCCGCACCAGCGAATACCGATCCGGGCCGAGCCGCTCGCGGATTTTGCGGGCGAGCTCGCGCGCCGCGCGGTCGGTGGTGATGGCCTTGCTGTCGCGGACGTCCATCGCGCGCAGGTCCTTGACGATGGCGGCGTCCACGTAGGCGGCCGCGACGACGAGCGGCCCGAAGAAATCCCCCTTGCCGCTTTCGTCGACGCCCATGTGGGGCTCGAGGGCCTTGGGGTCGAGCTGGTCCTCGTAGCCGAGGCGGGCCTCGCCGAGCACCTCGGGCTCGAGCACGAACGTGATCCAGTCGTACGCCCCCTTCCCCTGCACCAGGCACTTGCCGCTCTTGTAGACGGCGATCTGGCAGTCCGGCCCCTCCGCGGCGGCGACGGCGTACTGCACGTTCCGCAACCGGTAGTTGCCCGTCCTCAGGATCTCCGCCGCGGCCTCCGTCTGCGCCGGCGTGAGCGCGATCGTGTACGAATTCTTCTTTTCCATGCCCCCCACCCTACCAAACTCCCGTCCCCCCCGCAACGCACACCATGGCCCGGCCGGCGGAATCGCCGCCCCCTGCGTTCTTTTCAGTTTGACGTTGCATTCCCGCCTTTTTGGGGGTAGTTTTCCAGTTATTCATACGCATCGAATGCAAACTGCATCCATCTCACGACCGTGCCAGCCTGGGGTTGTCCGACTCCGGGCCGTCGGCGGTTGTGCAGGCATCGGTGCAACGCAAGCGCCGGCGGCAATGTCCAAGGAAAGCGGCGCCGGAACGAAAGGGGAACTGGTACCATGAAATTCCTTGTTGTGGTGGCGCATCCCGACGACGAAGTGCTCGGGGCGGGTGCGACGATCGCGAAACGGGTGAAGGAGGGCCACGAGGTGGCCGTCGCCACCATGGCAAACCACGCGGCGGCGCGGGCGAACATTTCGGCAACGCTGGCGGACGACCAGGCGCGGGCGCACGCGGTCCTGGGCGTGGGGAAGGTGTACGCGGCGGATTTCCCGAACATCCAGATGAACACCGTGCCGCACCTGCACCTGGTCCAGTTCATCGAGAAGTGCATCGAGGATTTCGGCGCGGAGTGCATTGTCACGCACTATCCGGCGGACACCAACATCGACCACGCCATGACGAGCCAGGCGGCGTCGGCCGCCGCGCGGTTGTTCCAGCGGAAGCCGGGGGTGCCGCGGTTGAAGAAGTTCGCCTACATGGAAGTCCCCTCCTCCACGGAATGGTCGTTCGACACGTCGTCCCGGGCCTTCACCCCGAACACGTTCGTGGAAATCGGGAACGAAGGCGTGGAGACCAAGCTGAAAGCCCTCGCCGCCTACGCCGGCGTCATGCGCCCCTATCCGCATCCGCGGTCCCCGGAATCCATCCGCGGGCTGGCAGCCGTCCGCGGCTCGCAGTCCGGCTGCGATTATGCCGAGGCCTTCGAAACGGTGTTCCAGAGGGACTGATCCGCCCCGATGTATCCCGCCGTCAAGCGCATCCTGGACATCCTGCTGTCGGGAATTGCCCTGGTCCTGCTCCTGCCGGTCTGGCTCCTGGCGATCCTGGGCATCCTGTTCTCCGACCCCGGCCCGGTCTTCTACACCGCGGACCGCGTGGGCAAGGGCAACCGGCATTTCCCGATGTTCAAGTTCCGCTCCATGCGGGTGGCCCGCGGGGCGGACGAGAAGAGCCTCCGGCCCGACCAGTCGCGGATATTCCCCTTCGGGCGCTTCCTCCGCTCGTCCAAGATCGACGAGCTGCCGCAGCTGCTGAACGTGTTCCTGGGCGACATGGCGGTGGTGGGTCCGCGCCCGGCGGCGGCCGACCAGGTGACCATCACCCGGGGCGGGGCGAACGCCGTCGTCGCCTCCGTCAAGCCCGGTCTGGCCAGCCCCGCCGCGCTCTACGACTACCTCTACGGCGACGCCATCACGGACGAGGCGGAGTACATGGACAAGGTCGCGCCGACGCGCCTCGCCCTGGACCGGCTCTACATCGAACGGCAGGGGTTCGCCTACGACGCGAAGATGGTCTTCTACACCATTCCCTGCATCCTCGGCACCCTCCTCCACCGCCCGCCCCTGGGCATCCTTCGCGAGCTGATCGACGACGTGGACGGCGACCGCCGGGCCCTCGACGAACTGGGGTACAAGCCATGAACGTCCTCGTCACCGGCGCCCGGGGCATGGTCGGCGGCGCCCTCGTCCGGGCGCTTCTCGGCGCCGGGCATTCCGTCGTCGGCCTCGACCGCGCCGCCGGCGGCGGAGCGCCGCAACCGGGCCTCCGCCCCATCCAGGCCGATTTGGCCGATTTGCCGCGCCTGCGTGAAATCGTGGACGCCACCCGCCCCGACCGTTTCATCCACCTGGCGGCGCTGGCCCACACGCACGGGGAGACGGACCTGTCGTGGGAGCGCTACTTCCACGTCAACGTCGAGTGCGCGAAGAACCTCTTCGCTGCCGCCGGGGACCGCCCAGTGCTGTTCATCAGCACCATCGACGTGTACGGCTTCTTCGACGGCAAGGCACCGGCAACGCCCGATTCTCCGCTCCGCCCCGTCTCCCTCTATGGCAAATCCAAGGCGCTGGCGGAGGCCGAATGCCGCAAGCTGCCGCGCTTCGACATCTTCCGCCTCTCCCCGGTGTACACGCCGGAGGTCAAGCGCGACATCCAGAAGCGCTATTACCTCAAGCCCCCGTGGCTCGCCTACCGCATCGGCCGCGGCTCCCTCTACGAAGTCCTCGACATCCGCACCGCCGTCGCCGCGATGGTCGCCTGGTGCGCCGCGGAGCCGTCCAACTCCGTCCGCATCCTCAAGGACGCGGAGCCGCTCGACACGGCGGCGGTCCTCCGCGCCGAAAAGGCCGCCGGCCGTGCGAAGCTCGTCCTGCCGGTCCCCCGCTGGGCGGCGCTGGCGGCCTACCGCCTGGCGCTGGCCCTCCTCGGGCGCCGCAACAAGGCATTCCTGCTGAACAAGGCGGTCCACCCCCTGCGCACGGCCGGTTCGCCGGGCCATTCCGGAACAATCCTCCATGACGCCTGACCCGTCCACCCCTCTTGTTTCTCTCATCGTCCCCGTCTACAAGGTCGAGGAATGCCTTCCCCGTTGCCTCGACTCCATTGCGGCCCAGGGCTACCCGAACCTGGACGTCATCCTCGTCGACGACGGCTCCCCCGATTCCTGCGGGGAAATATGCGAACAATTCGCCCGGGCGCATTCCAACGTCCGGGTCCTCCACCAGTCCAACCAAGGCCTCTCCGCCGCCCGCAACAACGCGGTTCCCCTGGCGAGGGGCGACTGGGTGACGTTCATCGATTCCGACGACTTCGTCACCCCCGACCACGTGGAGTACCTGGTCCGCCTCGCCATGGAATACCGGGCCGACATCGCCGTCGGCGGCTATGTCTACGAATACGAGCCCTCGGCCGCGGAGGGCACCGAAACGGAAGTCGCCGTGATGTCCCCGGCGGAAATGCTCTCCCGCATGAATTACGGCGAGGGATTCAGCGTGTTCGCCTGGGGAAAACTCTACCGCAAGGCCCTGGTCCAGGCCCACCCCTATCCCGTCGGGAAACTCTACGAGGATTTGGCCACCACGTACAAGTTGGTCGGCGATTCCTCCCGCGCCGTGTTCGGGAACAGGAAAACCTACCATTGGCTCCAGCGCGCCGGCAGCATCATGCGGACCCGCTTCGACGAGCGCCAGCTCCACGGGCTCGATGCCGCCCAGGCACAGCTGGAATACATCGCGGAAAAGTTCCCCGCCGCGCTCCCCGCCGCCCGGTTCCGCCACACGGCCAAGGGCGTCGAACTCGCCAAGCTGTATTTCGAGTCCGGGAACGAGGACCCCGCCATCTGGAAGCGCCTCCGCGACCATGTCGCCGTCCATGGGCGCGAAGTCCTCCGCGACCCGCGCGCGAAACGCACCCTCAAACTCCGCATCCGCGCCATCCTGCTCGGCCGGATGCCCGCCAAGGCCGCGCTCGGCTTCCACGACTGGCTCAAACGGAAGGTCCTGTGAGGTGACGGCATGAAGACCTACATCTTCCTGACCCGGCGGATCACCGGCATCGGCGGCGCCGAGAAATTCACGGCCAACAAGGTCGCGTTCCTCAAGGAAAACGGCTGGCGCGTGTTCGTGTTCTCCGGACGGGTCGGGCAAGTGATGCTGGACGACTTCCGCGGCTACGAGCCGTCCATCATCCCCGAACTGGCCTATGCCCCGGACTGCTATTCCCGCCGGAAAGTCCATGCCACCCTCGAGCGGATCGTCCAGGCCGTCGGCGGCCGCAGGGACGGGGAATGCATCATCCAGACCGACGCCGGCATCCGCGCCATCTGGGGCGAACTGCTGGCCCAGCGGCTGGGCGCCCGCCACCTGGCGTTCCTCCTGCAGGAGGAACACCGCTACAGCGGTGAAATGCGCCGGTTCCTCCGCTTCAAGTACGAGCGCCACGAGCTGGCCGGGATCGTGAAAAACGCCGTGGCGAAGATGCTGGACGACGACACCATCGCGCCTCGCCCCGACACCGCCATCAGCACCTTCTGCAACAACGTCGTCGAGGACGTCCCCGAGCCGTTCACCGCCCAACTCAACCCTGCCGCCACCCGCACCGTCGGCAGCATTGGCCGCTTGGAGAAGCCCTGCGTGCGCCCCATCCTCGACGGCATCCTCCGCTATTCCGGCCGCCACCCCGCCGAAACCCTCAACCTCGTGCTGGTCGGCGGCGCCCCGACCCCCGCCCGGGAAAGCGGAATCAAGGCGCTTTTCTCCGGCCACCCGCGGATCCGCCTCCTCGTCACCGGCAGCCTCCACCCCATCCCGAAGCGCCTGCTGGACCGCATCGACGCCTTCGTTTCCACCGCCGGCTCCGCCCGCGTCTCGTACCGCGCCGGACGCCCCACGGTGCTCGTCCACCCCGTCAGCGGCGTCCCCGCCGGCATCCCGGGACTCGATTTCGACTACGCCCTCAACACCATGTACGACGCCCGCCCCGAACTCTCCGTCGAGGGCTGCCTCGAACGGATTTTCGCGGGGCAGGACGAAATCCGCTTTCCGCCGCCGCCCGTCGCATACCGCAAATTCATGCATGCCGAATTCGAACGGCAGTTGTCGTTCGGCGTCCCCGGCCTCGCCTGGTACGACCGCGCCAAGCTGCTCCGCATGCCGCTCCGGCCCGGCGGTGCCCTCCAGCGCCTCGCCATGCGCATCCTGCTGGGCCTCGGAGGCAGCGCCTGGGTCCAGCGCGCCGGACGGCGCTTGCGCAAACGCGGTCCACAAGGGTAGAATGCCAAAAACCACCCCAACCATCCCATGAATACCTCCATTCCATACCAGATACGGCGTTTTTCCTTCTTTCTGCTGGGCGTCCTGCTGTTCATCTTCCTGACACCGAAGGTGGACAGGACGCTGGGCGACTTCGTCATCGTGCCGCTGGCGGGCCTGTACCTGGCCACGCAGTGGAAGGCGTTCAGGAACGTCTCGACGCGCAACCTGTGCACCATCGGGCTTGCGGGGGGCTACTTGGCCATGGTCCTGGGGTACCGCCTCCTGGGCCCTTCTGACCTCTCGCTGACGGTTTTTTGCGCCATCCTCAAGTTCTACCTCTGCTTTGTGTTCATTGTGCCGCTGCGGGGCACGTTGCGGACCGGGGAAGTGTACTACCTCCTTGGGGTGGCCATCGTCTCCATGCTCGTCTCGATGGCCTACAACGTCCACCTCAAGGGCTTCTACGGCTCCCTGTATTCCATGCGCGCCTTCCGCGAGGAAAGCATCCAGGGCATCATCAACACCCAGTACACGACGTCCATCATGCTGGCGTCGGGGGCCTTCCTCGTGGCCGTCCTCCATGCCCGGACTTTCCGCCGCCGGATGCTCTTCCTGGCCCTCTTCGCGGCCTGCGTCTATTTCAACCTGACCGTCGGCCAGCGCGGCATCATCTTCTTCCTTTCCTTCCTCCTGTACGGCCTGATCTTCGTCTTCAACAAACCCATCGACAAATCCCGCTTCCTGCGCGTCTTCGCCCTGGCGGTGCTGGGGCTCGCGCTGCTGGCCAAGGCCGATTCCATCCTGGGCTGGCTGGCCGAGAACGTTCCCTCGCCGCGGTTGCAGGTGCGGATCGAGGCGGTCCAGGACATGCTTTCGCACAAGACCGTGACGGCCTATGGCGGCAGTTTCAGCCGCCGCATGGAACTGGTCCGGACGAGCTGGGAGACGTTCTGGGCGTCCCCCCAGAACTTCCTGTTGGGCGTGGGCGACATCCGCCGCAACAACATCCTAATCGGCAACCACAGCCATTTCGCGGACGAACTGGCCCGCTACGGGCTGTTCGGCGGCCTTCTCTCGTTCTGGCTGCTCTTCCGGCTGTTGCGGTTCGTCCGGTCGCTCGCCGCCCCGGCACCGCGCTCCCCGCTGGACCGGCAGTTGCTGTGCATCTTCTTCGTCCTGCTCCTCCGTTGCTTCATCGGCTCGGTCGTGGAGACGACCAACGGCGTGCAGCTGTTTTTCACCATCCCCCTGCTCTTCCGCCTTCTCCAGCATGAAGACGGATGGGGGAGGAGGGTCGTGGCATGATTGTCGGCGCGTGCGGTTTCGGCTCGACCGGTTCGAGCGTCGTCACGGACTTCCTCGGGGAGTTCGGCACCTTTTTCATCAAGGACGACCTGGAGTTCTCCTGGGTCTCCTCCGTCGACGGGCTGCTCGACCTCGAGCAGGCGGTCATGCGCCCCCACGGCCGCACCGTCCAGTCCATCGTCGCCATCGAGCGCTTCCGCAGGGCCGCCGCCCGCAAGGCCCGCATGTTCGCCCGCCACGGCCATTCCGCCGCCGCCTTCCTCGCGGACGCGGACCGCTTCATCGACGCCATCACCATGTCCAAGTGGCCCTGGTACGACCCGCTCGAAAGCCCCCGCTGGGTCTACAAGTCCCGCTATTTCCTCCAGGCCCTGATGAAACGCAAGATCATCCCCCGCCTGGAGCTCAGGCTCGGACGCCACGCCACCTGCTGGCCCCTCACGGAAGTCCGCTTCTCCGCCCACCCGGCGAACTTCTACGCCGAGGCGAAGAAGCTCGTGATGTCCACCCTTTCCGCCATGACCGGCGGCGCGGAGGACATCGCCCTCGACCAGCCTTTCCCCGGCAACAACCCCCAGGCCTGCTTTCCCTATTTCGACGACCCGTACGCCATCGTCGTGGACCGCGACCCGCGCGACAACTACGTCTTCGCCCGCACCCGGATGCTCGGCAAGTTCCACTACGTCCCCATCAACCGGGTGGAGGACTACATCGCCTATTACCGGGGCCTGCGGAAGGACCAGCCCTGTCTGGAGGACCACCCGCGCGTGCTGCGCATCCGGTTCGAGGACATGGTCTACGAATACGAAAAGACGTCGGCGAAAGTCCGGGAGTTCCTGAAATTGCCCGAAAACCCGGCGCCGAAGAGCATCTTCGACCCGGCCCTCTCCGTCGCCAACACGCAGGTGTTCCGCCGCTTCCCGCAGTTCGCGGACGACGTCGCGAAGATCGAGCGCGAGCTGCCCGAGTACCTGTTCGACTACTCCAAGTACCCCCCGCCCGACCCGGGCAAGAAGATGTTCTACGGCAAGTCCCCCAAGCACGCCGCCTTCAAGAAGGAGTACAGCGAGTAGGCCCCTGACGGGCCCCGGCATCCGCCGCTTCGTGCCATGAGCGAACTGAAGAAAAAAACGGCCTCCGGCTTCGCCTACAAGTTCGCCGAGCGCGTGGGCGCGCAAGGCATCAGTTTCTGCATCCAGCTCCTGCTCGCGCGGTTGCTGATGCCCTCCGACTACGGCGTCGTCGCCCTCGTCACCGTGTTCGTCGTCATCCTCGACGTCTTCGTCATCTACGGTTTCGGCAACGCCCTCGTCGCCAACAAGCATTCCGACCACCTCGACTTCTCCACCTGCTTCTATTTCAATTTCTCGCTCGGCCTCCTGCTCTACGCCGTGGCCTTCTTCGCCGCCCCCCTCGTCGCCTCCTTCTACGGCAATCCCCTGCTCGCGCCCCTCGTCCGCGTGATGGCCCTGCGCATCCCCCTCGCCTCGGTCAACACCATCCAGCACGCCTACGTCCAGAAGCACATGTGGTTCCGGAAGTTCTTCCAGGCCACGCTCATCGGCACCGTCGTCTCCGGCGCCGTCGCCGTCGGCATGGCCTACGCCGGCTTCGGCGTGTGGGCCCTCGTCGAGCAGTACCTCGGCAACGCGCTCCTCGACACCGTCTGCCTCTGGTTCCTGGTCGGCTGGCGCCCCTCCCGCGAGTTCTCCTGGGCGCGCCTCAAGCCCATCTGGGACTACGGCTGGAAGATCCTCGTCGTCGGCCTCATCGACAACGTCTACGCCCGCCTCCGCAGCCTCGTCATCGGCAAGAAGTATTCCAGCGCCGACCTCGCCTTCTATTCCCGCGGCTACGTCTTCCCGTCCTTCGGCATGCGGCTGATCGAGCCCACCGTCAACACCGTCCTCTTCCCCGCCCTCTCGCAGTGCAACGACGACCGCGGCCAGATGCGCGGCATCACCAAGCGCGTCCTCCAGGTCAGCACCTGGGTCATCTCCCCGATCATGGTCGGCCTCGCCTCCGTCGGCGAGCCGCTCGTCCGGGTCCTCCTCACCGACAAATGGCTCCCCTGCGTCGTCTTTCTCCAGATTGGCTGCATCGCCAACCTCTTCCGCTGCCAGCAGTTCATCAACAACTGCGTCGTCAAGGCCAGCGGCCGCAGCGGCCTCCTCCTCAAGCTGGACATCCTCAAGAAGTCCATCGGCCTGGTCCTGATCCTCGTCAGCATGCAGTACGGCGTCGTCTGGATCGCCTGGAGCCTGGTCGCCTTCTACTTCATCTCGATGGTCGTCAACGTCGCCCCCAACCGCAAGATCCTCGGCTACGGCTACCTCGAGCAGTTCCGCGACGTCGGCTGGAACATCCTGCCGGCCCTGCTGATGGGGGCGTGCATCCGGACGCTGGGGGCCGAAACCTGGTCGCCCTGGGCGGTGCTGGCCGTCCGCATTCCCGCGGGGGCGGCGCTCTACCTCGGCCTCTCGCTGCTCATGCGCAACCAAAGCTTCTTTTTCCTCCTGAAACACGTCCGCTCGCGCCTCTCCGGAGGCCGCCGCAAGAAAGGAGACGCGCCATGAAGAAATACCCCGTCGGCTACACGCAGGGCGCCTTCGACATGTTCCACATCGGGCACCTGAACCTGATCAACCACGCCCGCGCCCTCTGCGACCGCCTGGTCGTCGGGGTGAACTCCGACCGCTTGATCCGCGAATACAAGGGCAAGTCCGCCGTCATCAACGAGGCGGAGCGCGCGGAAATCGTCCGCAACCTCAGGGCCGTGGACGAATGCGAGGTGGTGGACACGCTCGACAAGGTCGCGGCCTGGAAGCGCTGGCGTTTCGACGCCATCTTCATCGGCGACGACTGGAAGGGCAATCCCCGCTGGGAAAAGACCCGCGCCGACCTTGCCGCCTTCGGCGCCGATCTCGTCTACCTCCCCCGCACCGAAGGCGTCTCCAGCACCGACCTCGCCGCCGTCATCAAGAAAATCCTCGACGACTCCAACCCCGCCTGACCCGCCCGCCCGTTCGTTTTCCTCCCCGCCCGCGCCGTGCCGCCTTCCCGAAAAACCCGCATCCGCAGCATCGACTACCTCAAGGGTCTCCTCATTTCCTGCATCGTCTTCTGCCACGCCTTCGGGCCCGGGGACGCCTTCCACGCCTGGGCCTATGCGTTCGTCGTCCCCGCCTTCTTCTTCGCTTCCGGCCTGTTCCTCAAGGTCGCCCCGCCGACGCCCGCGGAAGCCGTCGGGGAGACCAAGAAACGCTTCTTCTCCCTCGTGGTGCCCTACGTCCTTTGGTCCCTCGTCTGGCTCCTTGCCTGGGGCGGCCTGACGCCGAAATCCCTGGCGTGGCTGGCCTACGCCAGCCACAAGGGGCTCCACCTGGCGCGGGCGATATCGAGCCTGTGGTTCCTCCCGGTCCTCTTCCTCGCCTGCGCCGCCTGGGCCGCCGCGCGGCTGGCGCTCGGACGCCGTTTCGTCCCCTGGGTTCGCGTGGCGCTCGGGGCGGTGGCCTTCGCGGCGGCGTTCCTGCTTCCACGGCCGCACATCGGCTGGCCGTGGGGGGCGGACACCGCCTGCTGCGCGTTCGGGTGCCTCGTCGCGGGGAACCTGGCCGCCCCCTGGGTCGGACGCCTGCGCGGAATCGCTTCCCGCGGCGCCGCGGGGGCGCTGGTCCCGTTGGGGCTGGCCGCCGCCGCCCTCGCGGGGTCCCTGGGATGGCGCCTGAACACCCCTCCCAACGGCTACGTCAACGTCGCCGAAGCCACGTACGGGAACCCCTTCCTCTTCCTGCTCTTCGCGGCCGCCGGAACCTCCCTCGCCGTGTGCCTGTCGGTATTCCTCGAAGCCGTGGCGGAGGGCGGACGGGCCCGGCTCCTCCGCTGGCTCGAAATCATCGGCATGAACACCCTGGGCATCCTGTGCATCCACCGCTTCTTGTTGCGGCTGTTGCGCCCCTGGACGGCCTCCCTGGACCTGCCATCCCCCGTCCCGACCCTCCTTCGCGCCGCCGCGGCCCTGCTCTTGTCGGCGCTCCTTTCCCTCGTCCTTTCCCGCCTGTTCCCACCCGCCGTGGGGTTGCCTTTCCACCGCCGCGAAACCGCGGCACGGAGGTCCATCCGATGAAAACACCCGATATCTTGGCGAACGGCTCCCTGCTGTCGAAGACCATCCGCCTGGTGCGCTTCCCCCTGATTGTCGGGGTCGTCTTCGGCCACAACCAGTTCCGGTCGCTCCAGGTCCGCGGCGCGGCCGTTTCAATGGACATGTCCCCGTGGCTGTCCGGCCTCGCCCATGCCGTTACATCCGTCCTGCCGTACATGACCGTCCCCTTGTTCTTTTTCATCTCCGGTTTCCTGTTCTTCCGCAAGCCAGGATTCGACAAGGCCATGTGGCGCAAGAACCTGGAATCCCGCGTCCATTCCCTGCTGATACCCTACCTGCTGTGGAATTTCATCGGCTTCCTCGTCCTGCTGGTCGAATTGCACCCGCGCTTCGCCTCCGTCTTCCCCCAGCTGAAGGACTACCGCCTGGACATCGTCAAATTCCTCGGCTTGTTCCTGGGGCGGCCGCTGCACGACGCCGCGGCGGACCCCCGGCTCTATCCGATCAATTTCCCCTTCTGGTTCATCCGCGAGCTGATGCTCATGGGCCTGGCCGCCCCGCTGGTGCATTGGTGCGCCTCGCGGCTGAAGTGGTTTTTCGTGGCGGCGTTGGGGGCCGGGTGGTTCTTCGCGTTGTGGCAAACGCCCGTCTTCGAACCGCGGACCGTCTTCTTCTTTTCCTTCGGGGCTTGCTGCGGTATTCACGGCGTGGATTTCGCGCAGTGGGCGCGCCGTGCGGGGTGGACCCTCTGGGTGTACCCGCTGTTGGTCGTCCTGGATGTCCTGACCCGGGACCAGGGATGCAACTTCTGGTTCCACCGCGGGGGGATCCTGGTGGGGGGCGGCACGGCGCTGTGCATCACCGCCCGGCTGGCCGCACGCCCCGGCGTGAAAGGGAACCGTTTCCTCGACGACGCCTCGTTCTTCGTATTCGCCCTCCACGGCCTTTTCATGCCGAAATTCAAGAAGGCCGTCGTCCTGCTTTCCCACCCCACGTCGCCCCTCCTCCAGGTTTTTCTCCTGTTCTTCATCCCCATTGCCACGATTGCGGTCTGCCTGGCGGCCTACGCCATTGTGGCCAAATGCTGCCCGTCCCTGGCCGCCGTGCTTTCCGGAGGCAGGATAATGCCCCGCTCCCCCGCCTCGGGCGGGGCGCAGCCCCCATCCACGGTCCCGCCCGCGGCCTCCACCGCCCAATAGGGACAAACGCTTGGGCGGGATGTTTTGGGACGCGCGAAACTCCTCCCTGCGGAACCTCCGTGTCTCCTTCCTCCGCGCGCTCCGTGTTTTGCGCCGCTGGCAGAAGGGAACGGAGAGCGGGCGGGCTTGTCCCATGTGTGGACGAAGCTTGCCTGAGCCGCATTCCGGGCTGTCCCCTGCCCGCCCTGCGCGTCATTTCACGGACGGCATTTTCGCTTTCTCGGGCTCCAGGTGCAGCGTCACCAGGGTCTCGGCGCCGAAGCGGGCCAGATAGCGCCGCTCCAGCTCCGTGGCCACGCGGTGGGCCCGTTCCAAGGGCATGTCCGCCGGAAGGCGGATGTGCAGGTCGATGACCGGATAGCGGCCCACCATCCGCGTCCGCAGCTTGTGGGGATCGCTCACGCCCTCCACGCCGCGCGCCATTCCCAGGATTTCCTCGCACAGCGAGGGGGCCAGGCTGCGGTCCGTCAGGGCCCCCAGCTGTTCCCGCAGCAGCTGCCACGCCACCCGTCCCAGCAACACCGAGACGAACAGCGCGGCGACCGGATCCAGCACGGCCCACTGCTCGCCGAAGAACACCGAGGCCCCCACCCCGCCGGCAACCGCCACCGACGACCAGGCGTCCGACCGGTGGTGCCACGCGTTCGCGACCAGCGCCGTGCTGCCCGTCGCCCTCGCCGTGGCCATCGTCGCGTGGTACAGCCATCCCTTCGCCGCAACCGAGGCCACCGCCGTCCAGAACACCCATACCGACGGTCCCCCCGCCGTCCCCTCCCCCGACACGGCCCGCAGGATGCCGCCCAGCGCGTGCCAGCCGATTTCCAGCGCTCCCCACGCCAGCACCAGGCCGATGGCCACCGTCGCCAGCGTCTCGTACTTCCCGTGCCCGTACCGGTGGTCCTCGTCCTGCGGCTTGCGCGCGAAATGCACCCCCGCCAGCACCGCGAAATCGGTCGCGAAATCCGACAGCGAATGCGCCGCGTCCGCCACCAGGGCCGACGATTTCCCCCACAACCCAACGCCGAGCTTCAGCCCCGTCAACGCGGCGTTCACCGCAATCGACACCCCCGTTATCCGCTCTTCCGCACGGTTCCCTTTCCGGCCCGCGGCTACTTCAGGCATTGTTCCCTCTGCATTTCTTGCTCAACCTCTCAAACGCGGCCCGACGTTACCCCCTGCCGCCCCCTCCGGCAAGCCCCTTTTCGTTTTACGACCCCCGCCGGGCTTGCAAAAGCGGGGGGGGATGGTAGGGTGCGGAACATGTTCACGGGACTTGTACAGCAGTTGGGACGGCTCGAACGGATTGCGCTCTCGGGCGGAACCGGGCGCCTCGCCGTGCGCGCGGTTCTGGAGCGGCCCGAAATCGGCGAAAGCATCGCCGTCAACGGGGTGTGCCTCACCCTGGCCGCCTCCGGGGGCGGACGGCTCGAATTCGACGTGCTCCGCGAGACGCTGGAACGCACCGACCTCGGCTCCAAGCCCGCCGGCGCGCCGCTCCACCTCGAACGCGCCCTGCGCATGGGCGACGCCGTCGGCGGACACTGGGTCAGCGGCCACGTGGACGGGACTGGCACGCTGGTCTCCTGCAACCGGGAACCCGGCGGCGACCGGGTGCTCGCGGTGCGCGCCCCGGAGTTGCTCGGCGGCATCGTCCACAAGGGCTCCGTCGCGCTCGACGGCGTAAGCCTCACCGTCGTCCGCCTCGACCCCGCCGCCGGCGTGTTCACCGTCCACCTCATCCCCCACACTTGGGAAAGCACGGCCTTCTCCTTCCTCAAGCCCGGCGACCGCATCAACGTCGAGACCGACATGCTTGGCAAATTCGCCCGGCGCCAGGGAAGCGCCGAGGTCTCCCCCACCCCGCCCCGCGGCACGGTGACCATGGAGAAGCTCCGCGCCGCCGGATTTGCCTGAAAGCCTCCCCCTTCTCGATTGCAATCGACTGCACTCGACTGCATTCGATTGCAAACGAGTCGCCCCCCTTCAGTCGAACCGAATCCGCGGGTCGATCAGCAAATAGCACAAATCCGACAGCAGCCGCCCCAGCAACCCCAGCACCGACGTCACGGCCAGAATCCCCATGAAGACCATGTAGTCGCGGCTGACGATCGCGTCGAGGCTGAGCCGCCCCATGCCGGGAATCTCGAACACTTTCTCGATCAGCACCGATCCCGCGAACAGCACGCCCAGCATGCCGCCGAACCCCGTCGCGACCGGGATCAGCGCGTTGCGCAGCGCGTGGCCCCAGATGGCGCGGCGCAGGCTGCCGCCCTTGGCGAGGACGGTGCGGACGTAGTCCTGGCCGATCTGTTCCAGCAGCGAGTTCTTGGTCAGCAGCGTCAGCACCGCGAAGTTGCCGATGACGTAGCAGCACACCGGCAGCACGAAATGCGCGGCGCTGTCCTTGAACTGTCCCCACGGCGACATCATCGCGTGGTCCACGGACACGACGCCCGCCGCAGGCAGGATGTCCCAGAACCCTTCGCCGCCGCCCGCGAACAGCATCTTGAGCAGCATCCCGAACGCGAACGCCGGGATGGCATACCCCACGAACACGACCAAACTGCTCGCCGCGTCGAACGCGCTCCCGTGCCGCAGCGCCTTGGCGATGCCGAGCGGGATGCAGACGAGGTACGTCAGGAAGAACCCGCTCAGACCGAACACGAGCGACACGCGGAAGCGGCTGCGGACCAGCTCCCACACCGTCTTGTTGGGGTATTTCCAGGACCGCGCGGCGAGCCCCATCCGGTCGCGCACGAGCCAGTTCCAGTACCGCACCGGCAGCGGCTTGTCGAACCCGAAGTGCGCCTCCAGCGCCTTCCGCTGCTCGGGCGAGACGGCGGCCCCCGACCGCGGTCCGCGGCTGCCGCCCTCTCCCGCACCCAGCCCCCGCATCTGCGCGATCGCCTGCTCGACCGGACCGCCCGGCACCATCTGGCACAGCGCAAAGCACGCGATGGTGATCCCGAGGAAGGTCGGCACCATCAGCAGCAGGCGACGGAGCAAGTAAGCGAGGCGTTCCATGGATTGGTTGACAGAACCGGACCGGCGTGCTGTGTCGATGACGCAGTCAAGTGGTTGTCAAAAATCGGAGGTCGGGCGAGACGATGAGCGAATGGGACTTGGAGAACGCGTTGGTGGAGGCCACGAACGGGACATTCCTGCGCCGAAGCACGGACTGCACTTCCTCGAATGTTTCCTTGTCCCCGGCACGTTGCGTGTCGTCCATCAGGATGCAGAACCGCCCGGCCAGGTTGGATTCTGCCAAAGGAATGATTTCCGGCCGGGAGAACCGTTCTTCCCCATAGGGACCATCCACGAGGATGAAATCGAACGTCTGACCGGCGAACACGGACGCGACATCCTTGTAGGAAGTCGTCAGGACCCCGTGGATGGTCGTCTTTTCAAGGGGAAGCCTGCGGATTTTCATGGGGTAGCCGAGCGCCGCGATTTCCCACACCGCATCCTGTGGGGCCCCGCCAAAGGGACCTTCGCCGTCTGTTTCGCCACGGAAAAAGAATTCGATCCACTCGTCGCTGTTTTCGCAGGTGAGGGCATTGGCGTGGTAGTGGGCGGCATACTGGTGGACCAGCTTGGAAGACTGCCCCAGACCGAACTCCAGGATGTTGCCCGGACGCATGGCCGACAAGACATTGTACAGGGTCTTCAGGAAGCCGTAGTCGGCGGCATAATTGCCGGGAGACAGCCTCCGGTGCACAAACCAAGGAGAGTCTTGGATGCGATCATGGAAAACCTCCGCGGCGTGGAGATCACGCGTCCGGGCGAGGAGTTCGTCGATAGCCAAGTGATGCTGGATGGTAGCCCGAAGTTTCTTCAGTGGATTCATTTTGCATCTCCGGTCGGAATGGGTTCCGTATTAGCGGATTCAATGCTACCACACGGACGAGGGTTCGCGTCAAGCCAGGAGGAGGAGCGCTTCGCGCCCCGTCATCCCGGGCTTCACGCCGAGCGCGGTGGCGGCGGGCGAAACTTCGCACACCTTGGCGGCGAGCATGTCATCGTACGAGGCGACGCCCTTGACGATGGCGAGCGCGTGCCCGAATTTTTCCGCGGCCCCGAGGCTGACGTAGCCGCAGCCCAGCATTCCGCGCGAGCCCTGGATGAGCAGCAACTTGGTGGTCCCCATCACGGGGATTTCGTCGGCGCGGAAGTCGCGCCCGTCGATTGTGAGCGTTTCCATGTCAGTTCCTTTCCTTTGCCACGGGGTGGGGCGAGCTCTCCGAGCGAGCCGCTCCTTTACCTTGCGGCTCGCACGGAGTGCTCGCCCTACCATGGCCATGCAACGGCATCCTTCACCCTTCCGAGGCCGCGACGGCCTTTTCCCAGGCGCGGTCCACCAGCTCGGGCGGCGGGGGGGCGATGAGGCCCGCGTCGCAAAGGGTGGCGAGCGAGGCGCGGGCGGCGGCGATGTCGCGGGCGGCGCGTTCGGCGACGGCGCCGGGCGGCAGGGGACGCCGGGCGAGGCCTTCGGCGATGGCTTGTTGGGCGACGGCTTCGGCGGTTTCGGCGAAGACGGTTTCTTCGTCCATCGTCGGCATGATGCGGTCGGGCGCGAGGCCGCTGCGCTCGGCGTGGGCGGCGATGGTGCGGGCGGCGGCGATGGCCATCGCGTCGGAGATTTTCCGGGCGCGGACGAGAAGGACGCCTTTGAGGATGCCGGGGAAGCCGACCGAGTTGTTGACCTGGTTCGGGAAGTCGCCGCGGCCGGTCGCGACGACGAGCGCGCCCGCGGCGTGCGCCGCGTAGGGATAAATCTCCGGCACGGGGTTCGCGCACGCGAAGACGATGGCGCGCGGTGCCATGCGGGCGATCCACTCGCCGGGGATGGCGTCGGGGCCGGGCTTGGCGAGCGATACCAGCGCGTCGGCGCCGGCGAGCGCGGCGTCGAGCGTCGCGATGCGGTCCGGGTTGGTGGTGCGGCAGAGCTCCCACTTGCGGTAGAAGCGCGGGTCGGCTTCGAGGTCCGCGCGCCCGGCGTGCAGGCCGCCGCGCGAGTCGAAGAGCGCCATCCGCAACGGGTCCGCGCCCGCCGCGATGAGCAGCCGCGCGATGGTGGTGTTCGCCGCGCCGGCGCCGTTGAGGACGATGCGCGCGTTGGACAGCTCCTTGCCGGCGACCTTCATCGCGTTGATCATCCCCGCGACGGTGACGCATCCGGTCCCCTGCGCGTCATCGTGCCAGACCGGGATGGAGCAGCTCTCGCGCAGCTCGTCGAGGACCTTGAAGCAGTTGGGCTGGGAGATATCCTCGAGGTTGACCGCGCCGTAGCTGGGCGCGAGCCGCCGCACCAAATCGATCAGCACGTCGGGATCCGGCTTGCCGTCGGGCCCGCGGCTGTCGACGCAGACGGGGACCGCGTCCACGCCGCCGAGCACCTTCATGAGGTACGCCTTGCCCTCCATGACGCCCATGCCGCCGGGCGGCGTGACGTCGCCGTCGCCGAGCACGCGGGTGGAGTCGCTGACGACGGCGACGGTGTTCCCGCGGCAGGTGAGTTCGAAGGACAGGTCGTTGTCGTCGCGGATGGCGGTGGAGACGGCGGAGACGCCCGGCGTGTACCACGCGTTGTACCACGCGCCCGACGGCAGCGGGGCCCGCGGCATGGTCTGGATCTTGCCGCCCCAGAAGCGGTGGGCATCGAGGGCGAGCGCCTTGTAGAACGCGGTCTTGGCGCGCGCCTTGCGCGCCTCGTCCCAGTCGCCGGGAATGCGCCCGGCCAGCGGATCGGCGGATGTTGAATTGCTCATGTGGAGTTCCTTTGTTTCAAGTCGATTCTTGGCAGGCGAAAGTTCCGTGCGCAAGCTCTTCCCCCCCTCCGAGAGGGGGGGGGGCGCTTCAGCGCCGGGGGGAGTACTGCGCATTGCGGCATCCCCCACCCCGGCTTTCCGCAACGGCCACCCGCAATACTCCCCCTGTCGCGGCCCCTTGCACAAACCTTTTGAGCCCCGTTCGCATCCCTTGGCGGGCCGCGCCACCCCCCTCTCGGAGGGGGGAAGATGCAGCCATGTACCTTGCGTTTTCAACCCGCTTCCCCAATCCGGCACACCACGCGGCCTCGGAAAAGTTTTCCAATCATTGGAAAACCCGTTGGGCGGCCGGGGGGCGGGGATGGAGGGGACGGGGGTCATGCCGGGGAAAAAAAGTCCCCCCGCGCGGCGTCGGCGGAGATGCTGTGGACCGGTCCCGGAGGGGGGAGGGATGGAGCCGGCCCTTTGCGCCGAGCGCAGGCGGGGGGGAGGGGGTTCGCCGCGGATCAGAACGAGAAGGTCGCCTTGCCGCCGGCGTAGTAGTCCATCGCGTCGTCGGAGGTTCCGCCGAAGTAGCCGGA
This sequence comes from Kiritimatiellia bacterium, assembly GCA_017540905.1. Taxonomy (GTDB): domain Bacteria; phylum Verrucomicrobiota; class Kiritimatiellia; order CAIQIC01; family Lenti-01; genus CACXEY01. Next base: position 45,441 of record JAFYAC010000102.1, read on the forward strand.
GATGGTGAAGAGGTCGTTCGCGCGGAACGCGAGGCCGGCGTGCCCGCGGACCCAGGCGTCGTCGTCGGGGTCGATCGGGTCGTTGCGGACCTGGACTTCGGCGAAGAGGCTGGAGAGGACTTCGCCGTAGACGCGCGGCATTTCGTTGAGGTCCCAGATGAGGGAGAGCGCGCCCATCGCGACGTCGTCGTCGGAGTAGTCGATCGCGTTGTTGATGCCGTAGCTGAAGTCGGCCGCCCAGTGCAGGCAGTCGTAGGTGGTGGTGCCGACGGAGATGCCGAACTGGCCGCCCGTGGTGCCGCTGCCGAGGTTCTTGTCCTCGTCGCCGGTCGCCCAGCGGACGTCGACGTACGGGATGATCCAGACGTAGTCGAAGATGTCCTCGAAGAACAGGAACTGCAGGCCCGTGTGGACGTCGCCGATTCCGGATTCGTCCTCGCCCTTGCTGTAGTCCCAGCCGGTGACCGGAACGTACGCCGTCAGGGCCAAGCGGTCCGTGATGCCGAAACGGAGGGCGGGGCCGACTTCGTAGGTGGAACCGTCGATGTCGGAGTCCTCGTCGTCGTGGCCGGCGTAGGCGCCCTGGACGGACAGTTCGACGCCGAGCTGGCCCGGCAGGCGGTTTTCCATCGTGTAGACCGTGCGCAACGGCTCGGCCGACGCAATCGACGCCAGCAATCCCAATGCCGCAACGGAAACCAACAATTTACTGAATCTCATGTTCACTCCTTGTTCCGGCCGGCACAACACGCACCATGCCCTCAAACTGTCCTCATCATACCCCCCGGCAACGCCGCGCGCAACAGGGAAATTGCGCCTGGGGCGGGCGCGGGCGCATCTCTGGTTTGTGCACCTTCCTCCCTTCCGCCTCGACTTTTGGTGTCCATTGATTGGATGGCAAGGCTCCTGGTGGGGCGAGCCGTCCCCGGCGAGCCGGTGTGGAAGGGGACAGGAGGTCTGGGAAACCGGCAAGAACGGCTCGGCGGGGACGCCTCGCCCACCATGCACCTCGCGCGGGAATATGCAAGCTTGGATTTGGTCCGCCCCTTGCACAAACCGGAGATGCGCCCGGCGGGCGCGGGCGCATCTCCAGTTTGTGCCCCTCCTCCCTTCCGCTTCGACTTTTGGTGCCCCTTGATTGGATGGCAAGGCCCCTGGTGGGGC
>JAFYAC010000103.1 GCA_017540905.1 Kiritimatiellia bacterium
CCTTCTGCCTCGACTTTTGGTGCCCCTTGATTGGATGGCAAGGCCCCTGGTGGGGCGAGCCGTCCCCGGCGAGCCGGTGTGGAAGGGGGCAGGCGGTCTGGAAAACTGGCAAGAACGGCTCGGCGGGGACGCCTCGCCCCACCATGTGCTTCGCGCAGGAATATGCAAGCTTGGATTTGGTCCGCCCCTTGCACAAACCGGAGATGCGCCCGTCGCGGATGGGGGCGGCGAAAAGTGCAAGTTGGGGGAGAAAAGCCTGTCTTTTCGCGCGAAGCTCTTCCCCCCCTCCGAGAGGGGGGTGCCGCCCGGTGGAAGGAAAGTCCATGGCAGGTGCGTCTGGAACGAATGAACGGGCGGCGGGGGGAGTACTGCGCGTTGCCTGTGCAAAAGCCGTCGCGACATCCCGTGCTGTGCTTCCCGGTCCCCCGAAGATGCTCTACCGCAAGGCCGGAGCCTCCTCCCCCCCTTGCGGATTCCGCGCGTGACCGCTCCGCCGGCCACGTCCTCCCCGCCCCCAGCCGCCCGCCGTCATTTTGTTCTGGCATTTCCCCTCCGTTTGCGCACAATGCGCGCGTTTCGTTTTCAAACCCGCAAGAGGCCCATCATGTTCCAAGGAACCATCACCGCGCTTGTCACCCCCTTCCGTCCAGACGGGGCCGTGGACTACGACCGTTTCGCCGCGCTCATCGAGGCACAGGCGGAGGCCGGAATCGACGGCATCATCCCGGTCGGCACCACCGGCGAGAGCCCGACCCTGACCCCGCCGGAGCACATCGACGTCATCCGCGCCGCCGTGCGCTACGCGGCCGGCCGCCTCAAGGTCATCGCGGGCACCGGCGCCAACTCCACGCACGAAGCCATCGAGCTGACGCGCGAAGTCCTCGACCAGGGCGTCGACGGCACCCTCCAGGTCACCCCCTACTACAACAAGCCCACCCAGACCGGCCTCCTCCGCCACTTCACGGCCGTCGCCGACCTCGGCCTCCCGGTCATCCTCTACAACGTCCCCGGCCGCTCTGGCGCCGAAATCGCCATTCCGACCGTCGCCGAACTGGCCAAGCACCCGAACATCGTCTGCATCAAGGAAGCCGCCGGCAAGGTGGACCGCGTCTCGCGCATCAAGTCCGTCTGCGACATCGACGTCCTCTCCGGCGACGACTCGCTGACGCTGCCCATGATGTCCCTCGGCGCCGTCGGCGTCATCTCCGTCGCGACAAACGTCGCCCCGCGCCCCGTCGTCGAGATGGTCCGCGCCGCCCGCGAAGGCCGCTGGGACGAGGCCCGCGCGCTCCACTACAAACTCTATCCCCTCTTCACCGACCTCTTCCTCGAAACCAACCCCGTGCCCGTCAAGGCCGCCATGGAAATGCTCGGCATGGGCCCCGCCGTCTACCGCCTGCCCCTCTGCGAAATGTCGCCCGCCCCGCGCGAGCAGCTCCGCGCCACCCTCCGGAAAGTCGGGCTGCTGCCGTGAGCGCCGCCGCCAACGTGATGGTCGTCGGCGCCGCCGGCCGCATGGGCCGCACCATCGCCCGCCTTCTTGCCGAAGGCGCCGAACCCTCCCTTCGCCTCGCGGCGGCCCTCGACCGCCCCGGTTGCCCCGACATCGGCGCCGACATGGGCACCCTCGCCGGGACGCCCCCCGCCGGCATCCCCCTCGCCGCCGACTTCGACGCCGCCGTCCGCGACGCCGCCCCCGCGGTCGCCGTCGACTTCTCCTTCCACGCCGCCAGCGCCGCCCTCGCCCCGCGCATCGCCGCCGCCGGCATCCCGTGGGTCGTCGGCACCACCGGCCTCACCCCCGAAGAGCAGGCCGCCGTGCGCGGCGCCGCCGAAAAAATCCCCGTCGTGCAGGCCGCCAACATGTCCGTCGGCATCAACCTCCTCGAAGCCCTCGTCCGGCAGGCCGCGCTGGCCCTCCGCGGACGCGGCTACGACTGCGAAATCATCGAGCGCCACCACCGCCACAAGAAGGACGCCCCTTCCGGCACCGCCCTCTTCCTCGGCAAGGCCGCCGCCGAATCCTACGGCTGGTCCCTCCCCGATGTCGCGACCGACGGCCGCTCCGGCCTCGTCGGCGGGCGCCCCGTCGAACAGATCGGGTTCCACGCCGTCCGCGGCGGCGACTTCGTCGGCGACCACACCGTCCTCTTCGCGGCCGACGGCGAATGCCTCGAACTGACGCACCGCGCCACCTCCCGCGACACCCTGGCCCTCGGCGCCATCCGCGCCGCCGCGTGGCTGGCCGCCGGACGCGCCCCCGGCCTCTACGGCATGGCCGACGTCCTCGGACTGGAGACCTCCCGATGAACGGCATCGAAGCCGGCCTGAGCCTCGGGTCCAACCTCAAGGACCGCCTGCGGCACCTCATCGACGCGCGCGCGGCCATCGCGGCCCTCCCCGAAGTGACCCTTCTCGCCTCCGCGCCCATCTACGAGACCGAGCCCGTCGGCGTCCCCGAGGAGTACCAGAACATCCGGTTCCTCAACACCGTCCTGCTCGTCGGCACCTCCCTCGACATCCACCGCCTGTTCGCGCGCCTCCAGCAGATCGAGACCGACCTCGGCCGCAAGCGCAGCGCCATCCGCAACTCCCCGCGCACCATCGACATCGACCTCGTCTACTACGGCAGCCAGATCGTCCGCTCCGGCGGCCTGGTCGTCCCCCATCCCCGCTGGAGCAAGCGCCGTTTCGTGTTGCAGCCCCTCTGCGACCTCCGTCCCGGACTCCTCCTCCCCGGCCACGACCGCACCGTCCGCGACCTCCTCGCCGACCTCCCGGCCGACAGCCAGGCCCTCACCCCCCACCTCTCCGCTTGGTAACCGCTCCCCAATCATTATTGCTATGGTTATCCGTATCTCTTCAGGGATTACCCATATCAAACCGCGGAACGCCCCCTGAGCCTCGCGAGGCAACGCCGTTCTCTGAGAAAACAGTTTCATTTTCTTCTTGCAATGGAATCCGTACGGTGGCAGGATACATGGGTTGCCAACCCATATAAAGGAGAATCCACCCGTGTCCGCCATCCCCACCGAAATCGCCCGCTTCCGCCAGAAGTGCACCGAAATCAAGTGCATCCGCGGCCACTACTACCTCCAGCGCGTCACCAGCCGCTGGGACAAGCAGGCCCGCAAGGTCCGCAAAATCACCCTCGGCTACCTCGGACGCGTCACGCCCGAGGGCGTCATCCCCCGCAAGACCCGCCGCATCCCGGCCGACGCCAAGCCCTATTCCAAGGAGTTCGGCGCCACATGGGCCCTCCGCCAGCTCACCGCCGACATCCTCCAGGCGCTGGAAAAGCACTTCCCCGACGACGCCCAGTGGCTCTACGCCACCGCCCTGATCCGCTGCATCCGCCACTGCCCCATGCGCTACACCGAGCACTTCTACGACGTCTCCTACCTCTCCGAGGCGATGCCCGGCCTTCACCTGTCCTCGGGCAACCTCAGCAACCTCATGACCTCCCTGGGTTACCGCCGCCGACAGATGGTCGGGTTCATGCGCTCCTTCGTCCCCACGAAGGACGCCTTCCTGGTCTTCGACGGCACCCCCGTCGTCTGCAACTCCCAAAACATCGCCGAAGCCCAGCGCGGCTACAACTCCCACGGCTGCCACGACCCGCAGGTCAACCTGCTCTACGCCGTCGCCCTCCGCGAGCACCGCCTCATGCCCGTCTTCTACAAGCGCTATCCCGGCAGCATCCGCGACGTGTCGGCGTTCGCGAACTTCCGCAAGGAGATGGACGTCGGCGAGGTGGTCGCCATCTGCGACAAGGGTTTCGCCAAGAAAGCCGACCAGGAAGCCATGGAAGCCGCCGGCATCGCCTACCTGACGCCCCTGAAGCGCAACAACCGCGAATGCCCCCGCACGCCCCTCGAACAGCCCGGCCTCACGGGCTTCCAGGGGCGGTTCCTCTACAACGGGCGCATCGTCTGGCACTGGGAGGCGCCCGCGGCGGCCGGCGCGAAGCACCGCTGCATCCTCTACCTCGACGAAGCCCTCCGCCACCAGGAACAGAGCAACCTGCACGGGGCCGACATCGGCAACGAGACGCCCGAGCAGATCCGCAAGGTGGCCGCCGCCCAGCTGCTCAGCGGCACCATCTGCCTGAAGACCTCGCTGATGGACCGCGACGCCCAGACCGTCTACCGAACCTACAAACTGCGGGAGGAAATCGAACAACTCTTCGACACCTACAAGGCCGAAGAAGACTTCAACACCACGGGCATGCACAGCGCCGAGACCCAGGAAGCGGCCTTCTTCCTGAACCACCTGAGCGTGATGATGGCCTACCGCGTCTACGAGCGGCTGAAAGAGAACAAGGGCCTGAAGGACTTCGCCGCCGTGAAGACGCCCGAAACCTACCTCTGGGACGTCCGCGCGACCAACGCCGGCGACGGCTGGCAACTCGAACCCGTCCCCAAAGCGGCGAAGAAAGCCTTCAAGGCCCTCGGCCTGACCCCTCCCGACAAAATCTCCTGAGACCTACGGGCAACATCAGAAGAGATACGGGTTATAGATAATATCACTATTTTTCTCTGGCGGCGGAAAACCCATTTTTCCCCGCTTGAGTTTGCGCGGAAGAAGAGTATCTTGGGCGGTTGGCTTTTCGTGTTCCGACAGGGAACTGCACTGTTTTGAAACTGCCTTTCACCATCAAGACGCTCCAGGACTGGGGCGGACCGAACGTGTTCCGCGACGCCCGCCTCCTCGTCGAGCACGGCCAGGTGCTGGACGCCGCCTACGATCCGCCCTTCATCCGCGGCACCATCTCGTGGGGCACGCGCTCGATCCGCACGTCGGCGCGCATCCTCGCCGACGGCTCCTGCGACAACCAGTGCCCCTGCCGCGACAACGTGGAGCGCGGCATCATCTGCTCGCACGTCATCGCGCTGGGCATGGCGCTGGTGGTGCGCAACACGGACCCCGAGCTCGACCGCAAGCTCAAGGAGGAGGAGCGCCACGCCGCCGCCGTCAAGCAGCGCGAGGAGGCCCACGAGTTCTTCACCTGCGTGCGGCCCGGCACGTCCGGCGCGGTGCATTGCGGCGTCGAGCTCGCCCTGGAGCCCGACTGGCGCGAACGCCTCGCGGCCGCCAACCTCACACCCGTCGCCATACGCCTCGTCCGCGGCGCCGAACGCCGCCCGGTCGCGGACTTCCCGCGCTCGGTGCCCCTCGCCGTGTCGCAGGCGGACGAGGACCTGCTCTTCGTGCTGGAGGAAATCGCCGCAAAAAAGCTACCCGACCGGCTGGAGATGCGCCCCGGCGATTTCATGAACATCCTCGGCCTCCTCCGGGGGCGCGCCATCCTGGCGCCGGACGGCCATCCGCTCGCCGTCGACACCGCCCCCGCCGAGTGCACGCTGCGGGTGGACCTCGACCACGACACCGGCGAGCTGCTGCTCGACCTGCGCACCGCGCTCCCCGGCCTCCGCGAAGGCGAACGCCCGGCCTACTGGCTCGCGGGCCACGCCGGCTGGGTGCACGGCGGCGGCCTCTTCCGCCCCCTCGCCAAGGTCCTCCCCGAGCCCTACTGGGAAATCTACCGCCGCCGCGTCACCATCCCGCGCCCGATGGTCCCGCGCTTCCTGCGCGAGGAGCTGCCGCGCCTGCGCACGCTCATCCGGGTCGAGGCCGAGCTGGAGGCGGACGTGTTCTCCTTCGAGCCCGAGCCGCCGAAATTCTGCCTGCGCCTGAAGGGCAGCCCCGCGAGCCTCGCCCCCTCGCTCGCCGCGCTCTACGGCGACCTCGAGCTCCCGGCCGGCCGCCCCGCGGTCAAGGGCTCCTTCGCGCATCCCGACCCCGACGACCTCCTCCGCTACACGGTGCGGAACCTTCCCGCGGAGTTCCAGGCGCGCGAGTCGCTCGCCGCCTTCGGCCTGCGCGCCGCCCCGGGCGACGACCTGCCGGCGGTGGTGGGCGTGCGCGACGTCACGAACTTCATCGCCCGCGCCGTCCCGCACCTGCGCCGCCAGGGCTGGCGCATCGAGTTCGAGGGCCGCATCGCGCCGCTGGCCGACTCCGCCGTCTACGCCACCCCCGTCGTCCACATCGACCCCGTCCCCGGCGGCGACGGATGGTTCGAGGTCCGCTTCGACTACGACGCCAACGGCATCGGCCTGACCCCCGCCGAAATCCAGCGCGCCCTCCTCGTCGGCGACTCCTACGTCGAAAAGGACGGCCGCCCCGTCCTGCTCGACGGCGAGGCCATCCACGCCCTGCAGAGCGTCTTCGGCGACTGCTCCTCCGGGCCCGGGCGCCGCCCGGGCAGCTTCCGGCTCGCCCCCGTCTATTCCGCCTACGTCGCCAGCACCCTGCGCGCGCTCGACGGCGTGGACATCGAGGCGCCGCCCGATTGGCTGCGCGAGGCCGACCGCGCCAACCGCCGCCTCGCCCCCGGCGCCGACGCCGACGAACCCCTCGAAGCCCGCTTCGACAAACTCCTCCGCCCCTACCAGAAGGACGGCGTCCGCTGGCTCCGCTTCCTCCAGCGGAACCGCTTCGGCGGCATCCTCGCCGACGAAATGGGCCTCGGCAAGACCCTCCAGACCCTCGTCTGGCTCTCCATGCTCCTCAAGCAGCGCCGCAAGGCCGGCGCCTGCAACGGCAACACCGCCCCCGCCCCCGCGTCCAACACCGCCCTCATCGTCTGCCCCACCAGCCTCGTCGAGAACTGGGCCGACGAAGCCGCCCGCTTCACCCCCAACCTGCGCCTGTGCATCATGACCGGCGCCGACCGGCACGCCCGCTGGGACGACCTCCCCTCCTGCGACCTCGCCATCACCTCCTACGCCCTGCTGCGGCGCGACATCGACCGCTACGAAAACTACGAATTCGCCGCCGCGGTCCTCGACGAAGCCCAGCACATCAAGAACCGCTCCACCCAGAACTCCCTCGCCGCCCGCCGCGTGCGAGCCGCCCACCGGCTCGTCCTCACCGGCACCCCCATCGAGAACGGCGTCAGCGACCTCTGGTCCATCATGGACTTCCTGATGCCCGGCTACCTCGGCGACCACACCCTCTTCCGCTCCACCATCGAGCAGCCCATCCAGCAGGGCGGCCCCGAAGGCGAACTCGCGCAGTGGCGCCTCCACCGCAAACTGCAACCCTTCCTCCTGCGCCGCCTCAAGCGCGACGTCGCCAAGGAACTCCCGCCCAAGATCGAGCGCATCGCCGCCTGCCCCCTTTCCAACGACCAGAAGAAAGTCTACGCCGCCCTCCTCGAGGAATCCCAGCGGAAGATCATCTCCCTCGTCTCCGGCCAGGGCTTCCAGAAGAGCAAATTCGAAATTTTCCAGACCCTCCTCCGCCTCCGCCAGGTCTGCTGCCACCTCGACCTCCTCAAGCTCAAGGACCTCAAGAGTTCGGAGCCCTCCGCCAAGATGGACCTCTTCTTCGAGCTGCTCGACGAAGCCGTGGACGGCGGCCACCGCGTGCTCGTCTTCTCCCAGTTCGTTTCCATGCTGACCATCCTGCGCGAAGCCCTCGACCGGCGCAACCTGCGCCACTGCTACCTCGACGGCTCCACCCAGAACCGCCTCGACATCGTACGCCAATTCAACCAGGACTCCTCCATCCCCGTCTTCCTCATCAGCCTCAAGGCGGGCGGCACGGGCCTGAACCTGACCGGCGCCGACATGGTCATCCACTACGACCCCTGGTGGAACCCGGCCGTCGAGAACCAGGCCACCGACCGCGCCTACCGCATCGGCCAGAAGCGCACCGTCTACTCCGTCAAGCTCATCGCCCAGGGCACCGTCGAAGAGCGCGTCCTCGACCTCCAGCGCCGCAAGCAGCGCCTCTACGACGCCACCCTCGACGCCTCCACCGGCCCCCTCACCCTCCCCGAAATGACCTGGCAGGACGTCCAGGAACTCCTCAACCTCTGACCCCTCCCTCCCCCCGTCCCCTCCCTGGGCGCCCCCCCCTGGGAGCACGGGCTGCCAGCCCGTGCACCCCCCCTCCGCCCCCAAAAAATTCCCATTTTTTCCTCTTGCATTCCCCCACCGTCCGTGTTTCTATACATAGAAACAAAACCACCCCCACCCCGGCGCCCCCGCGCGCCAGAAAGGACCCCGACCATGACACCCGACTTCAATCCCGCCACCTACTTCTCCGCGCAGCCCGACGCCTCCGGCCGCTACGCCCAGTACGGCGGCATGTACCTCCCGCCCGACCTCGAGAAAATCATGCTCGAGATCCGCGACGCCTACTACACCATCGCCCGCTCCGCGCGCTTCATCGCCGAACTGCGCGACATCCGCCGCCACTTCCAGGGCCGCCCCACGCCCGTCTACTACGCCGAACGCCTTTCGCGCAAGCTCGGCGGCCAGTCGCACATCTACCTCAAGCGCGAGGACCTCAACCACACCGGCGCCCACAAGCTCAACCACTGCATGGGCGAAGGCCTCCTCGCCAAGTACATGGGCAAGAAGAAACTCATCGCCGAAACCGGCGCCGGCCAGCACGGCGTCGCCCTCGCCACCGCCGCCGCCTACTTCGGCCTCGAATGCGACATCCACATGGGCGAAGTCGACATCGCCAAGCAGGCCCCCAACGTCGCGCGCATGAAACTCCTCGGCGCGCGCGTCATCCCCGTCACCTTCGGCCTGCGCACCCTCAAGGAAGCGGTCGATTCCTGCTTCCAGGCCTACCTCCAGGACCCCGTCAACCAACTCTACTGCATCGGCTCCGTCGTCGGCCCGCACCCCTTCCCGATGCTGGTCCGCGACTTCCAGCGAGTCGTCGGCATCGAGGCCCGCGAGCAGTTCATCGAGATGACCGGCGAACTGCCGGACGTCGTGACCGCCTGCGTCGGCGGCGGTTCCAACGCCATGGGCATCTTCAGCGGGTTCCTGGGCGACCCGTGCGAACTGCACGGCGTCGAGCCACTGGGCCGCGGCCCCAAGACCGGCGACCACGCCGCGAGCATGACCTACGGCCACGAAGGCGTCCTGCACGGCTTCAACTCCTACCTCCTGCAGGACGACAAGGGCGAACCCTCCCCCGTCTATTCCATCGCATCCGGCCTCGACTATCCCTCCGTCGGCCCCGAGCACGCCTACCTGCACGACACCGGCCGCGTCCAGTACACCACCGCGGACGACCGCGAAGCGCTGGAAGCCTTCTACGCCCTTTCCCGCGTCGAAGGCATCATCCCGGCCCTCGAAAGCTCCCACGCCCTGGCCCACGCCATGAAGCTCTGCCGGGAGGAACCGAACCGCGCCCGCAGCATCCTGGTGAACCTCTCCGGCCGCGGCGACAAGGACATGGACTACGTCATCGAAAAATACGGCTACGGCGACGACTACCTCCCCGCCGAGTTGCGCTGACCCCCTCCCTTCCCCTTCGTCTCGCAGGGCCCGCCCACGCGGGCCCTTTTCCGTTTTCTTCCCCTTCCCGCCCGCGGCGGGCGCACCGCCCTGAAGGACTGAAAGGTTGAAAGGTTGAAGGGTTGAAAGGTTGAAGGGTTGAAGAATGGCCCGTCAACAGATCCACTCAACCTTTCAACCTTTCAACCTTTCAACCTTTCAACCCTTCAACCCTTCAACCTTTTCACCCCCGCCGCAGGCGCTCCTCTCGTCACTCCTTGACGTTTCGCCCGTCCCGTGGAAAATGCCCCCAACGAAAGGACCCCCTCATGAGCGAATCGAAAATCACCATCCCCACCGACGGACGCAAAATCACCATGGGCCCCGACGGCCGCCTCTGCGTGCCGGACCGCCCGATCATCCCCTTCATCGAAGGCGACGGCACGGGCCCCGACATCACCCGCGCCGCCATGACCGCCTGGAACGCCGCCGTCGAAAAAGCCTACGGCGGAAAGCGCCGCGTCGCCTGGATGGAAATCTACGCCGGCGAGAAGGCCAACGCCGTCTACGGCCCCAACACTTGGCTCCCCGCCGAAACCCTCGCCGCCTGCAAGGAATATCTCGTCAGCATCAAGGGCCCCCTGACCACCCCCGTCGGCGGCGGCATCCGTTCGCTCAACGTCGCCCTCCGCCAGGAGCTCGACCTCTACGTCTGCCTGCGCCCCGTCCGCTGGTTCGAGGGCGTCCCCTCCCCCGTCCTGCACCCCGAGCGCACCGACATGGTCATCTTCCGCGAGAACGCCGAGGACATCTACGCCGGCATCGAATGGCCCGCTGGCTCGCCCGAAGTCCGCAAGGTCGTCGACTTCCTCCAGAACGAGATGGGCGTCAAGAAAATCCGCTTCCCGGCCACCTCCGGCATCGGCATCAAGCCCGTCAGCGAGGAAGGCACGCGCCGCCTCGTCCGCGCCGCCATCCGCTACGCCATCGACAACGGTCGCAAGTCCGTCACCCTCGTCCACAAGGGCAACATCATGAAGTTCACCGAGGGCGCCTTCCGCGACTGGGGCTACGCCACCGCCCGCGACGAATTCGGCGCCGTCCCGGTCGACGGCGGCCCCTGGTGCGAAATCCCCCTCCCGGACGGACGCCGCCTCCTCGTCAAGGACTGCATCGCCGACGCCTTCCTCCAGCAAATCCTCACCCGCCCCGCCGAGTACGACGTCATCGCCACGCTCAACCTCAACGGCGACTACATCTCCGACGCCCTGGCGGCCTGCGTGGGCGGCATCGGCATCGCGCCCGGCGCGAACATCAACTACGACACCGGCTGCGCCGTCTTCGAGGCCACGCACGGCACCGCCCCCAAGTACGCGAACCTCGACAAGGTCAACCCCGGCTCCCTCATCCTCTCCGGCGAGATGATGTTCCGCTACCTCGGCTGGACCGAAGCCGCCGACCTGCTCGTCCGCGGCGTCGAGAACACCATCCGCGCCAGGACCGTCACCTACGACTTCGCCCGCCTGATGGAAGGCGCCACCGAAATCAAGTGCTCCGCCTTCGGCGCCGCCATCGCCCAAAACATGTAACCCCGCCCCCATTTCCCCTGAAAAGGCGCGGCCCCCGGCCGCGCCTTCTTTTTCCGAAGGATAGAGCGGTTTAAGAAATACTGTAGCCGTTTCGGGAGGGCCGCGCTTTGTCGCGGCCGTGTGTAAGGATGAAAGACCAGGCCCGGACGAAGCCGGGCCCTCCCCGGATTTCGGCTACACTTTTTCTTAATTTGCTCTAGAGCTGGTTAAGAAACAGTGTGACCTCAATCATTGTCCCGGGCACTTCCACTGTGGACGCGCAGAAGTGCATCCCTCCCCGTGGAGCGCGCACCGGGTGGGTCGCGCTTCCGCGCAACCTTGTGGTGTGGACGCGGGCCGGGGATGCAAGGGAGGATTGTTTTCGACCATCGCTCCCCCCGTGCGGCGCCCCGTGCGGCCACATCGCTTGCGCCCCGCCGGGCTTGGAAGGGAATCAGCCCTGGCGGGCTGGGAAAAGGCGGCGGCGAAGGATGGACGGCACCTGGCGGGCAAAACGGATGGCGGGCAGACAGGCGGCGCCGAAAGGCAACGTCCCCGGCAAGTTCGCCCGCCGGATGTCCTCCAGCAGGGAGGATCGGTCGAGCCAGTCCTGCTGGTTGAAGAACGTGTAGTGGTGGCAGACGGCGTGGGCGTCGAAGACCACCAGTTTGCGGTTTTCGCGGATCCACGCGCCCCAGTCCACTTCGTCGTGCTCGCGGACGCCGCCCAGCTCCGTCCAGTGGCGGTAATCGTAGCAGATGCAGTTGATGCTGAAGCGGTCGTGGAACGGCACCCACCGCTCCGCCGCGGCGCGGCGCATGCGTTCGTTGGCGTCGTCGAGGGAGAGGAACCGCCGGATCATCCAGTCGGCGAGGTGCGGGTAGAACCAGACGCAGCCGGAGGCCGCGGCCTCCCAGCGCGCGTGCGGCAGGCGCAGGAACTCTTCGCGCAGGTCCGGGAACGCGCCGAGCAGGATCCACGCCCCGAGGCCGTTGTTGGGGATGGTCGCGGAAACGAGCGCGAGGTCCGGGTCGGCGGCGTGGCGCGCGTGGGTTTCGGCGAGCTTGAGGTCCCAGTCGCGGGAGACGAAGACGTCTTCGTCGATCTTGAAGTAGAGGGCGCCGGGATGCCGCCGGACGCATTCGTTCTGGAGGTTGGAGATGCACCACCCCTTGCCGCGCGGGCCGGATATGAGGTCCCAGGGGATGTCGGGGTTGTCGCGCACCAGCCGCTCGACGTACCGCCGGTGGCGGCCGACGACGCCGTTGAGCAGCAACGCCACCGTGTCGAAACGCCGTATGGAGCCGCCGCGGATGAGCATGTCCATGCAGAGGCGGAAGCAGTCCAGCCGGTGGCTGGTGAGGATCATGAGGACTTTGGGCTGGCCCATGCCTTCCTCCTTACCACCGGGGCGCGGACCGGACAAACCTTTTCGCGCGCAAAGTCCAACGATTCGCATGTCGTGTTTCCATGTCGCTACCGCGTGACGGGGAGCCAGGGGCGCAGCAGCAGGTCCAGGGTGCCGTCCTGCAACCAGGCGTCGAGGGCCTGGTTGGCGGCTTCGCGGAGGGTCGGGACGGAGACCGCGAAGGCCCAGGCGTATTCCGCGCAATCCATCTGCGCCGGAGCCAGGCCGAGGTGCGACGGGTCGCGGCGGGCGATGTCCCACAGGCGCGGGGCTTCGTCGAGGTACAGCTCGGTCTGGCCGCCGCGGAGGGCGGAGACCGCCGCGTCGGCGGTGTCGAAAACCCGGAGGTCGGCCCGCGGAAGATAGCGCCGGGCGTAGGTTTCGGCGCGGGAACCGCGCAGGACGCCGACGGGGACGGCCGCGGCGTGGATGTCCTGGGCGGTGGGATAGTGGGACGCACGGCCGGCGCGGGCGAGGACGGAAAGGCCCGCGGCCAGGTAGGGACGCGAGAAGTCGAGCGTGGCGCGGAGTCCGGGGGTGACGGTGCATCCGGCCATCGCGATGTCGATTTCGCCGCCGCGGAGCGCGGGTTCGAGACCGCTGGCGGGATAGGCGCGCCATTCGAGGCGCCGGCCGAGGCGTTCGGCCAGCAACCCGGCGCAATCGGCCTCGAAGCCGAACCACTTGCCGTCGCGGACGAAGGCCAACGGCGGAAAGTCGGCCACCGTGCCCACGCGCAGCACGGGGCGCGGGTCGGCCCCCCGCAGGGATGCCGCGCCGGCGCCGGGACCGCGGCACCCCGGCAGGAGGAGCAGAAAGAGGGCGGCAATGAGCGCGGCCAGGACGCCGGACAGCCCGCCCCCTCGGGATTTCCCGTGGACACCGGGGGAACCGGAGGGGGCGTCGCCGGACGCCCCCCCGCGGAATCCGGCGGCAAGCGCGCTCACCCTTGGGACAGGCATGTCTTTTCGAGCGCCTCGTAGCGGTTGATGACCTGGCGGACCAGGGCGCGCTTTTCGTTGTAGGGCCCGGGGTAGAAGGAGCCCTTGAAGCCGGCGAGGATGAGGTTCTTGAGGCGCGCGGGCGTGACGGGCAGGTTGTCGCAGACCAGCTGGAGCTCGTCGGTGACCGTCGTGCGCGAGACGAGGCGGTTGTCGGTGCAGATGGAGACGGACAGGTTGGCTTCGAGCATCTTGCGCAGCGGGTGTTCGGCGACGCTCTTGAGCGCGGGCAGGGTCTGGAGGTTGCTCGTGGGGCAGACTTCGAGGGTGATGCGCCGCGAGGCGATGTAGTCGGCCAGGCGCGCGACGTAGTAGTCCGGGTCGGCGATGCTCGGGTCCTTGATCATGCCGGACGCGAACAGGTGCGTGCCGTGCCCGATGCGGTCGGCGTAGCACTTGGTGATGGCCTGGAAGATCGACTCGGGGCCGTACGCTTCGCCCGCGTGCACCGTCTTGCGCAGGAAGTGCCGGTGCGCGTACTGGTATGCCGCCTGGTGGTCTACCGCCGGGAACCCCGCCTCGGCGCCGGCCAGGTCGAACCCCACCACCGGCGTCCCGCGCGTCTCGACGATGTGCGCCGCGGCGCGCGCCAGTTCGAGCGACGCCAGCGACATGACCTCGCGCGGCGTGGCCTGCGGGAGGATGTCGAACAGCTGCGCGTAGTACGGCGAGAAGTGGCGGTTGAAGAAGCGCATCGCGCAGACGATGATGCCGTAGTTGAAGGGGATGTCGGCGCCGCTCTTGACGGCCTCCGTCGCGTTGTGCTCCTTCTGCGCGCGGGCAAGTCCGCGGTTCACGCACTCGATGACCTCCTCCATAGGGAAGCCCGGCCGGATGTGCTGCTGCGGGGCGTAGCGGACTTCGATGTAGCGGACGTTCTCGGCGATGTTGTCCTGCGCCAGTTCGTAGGCGACGCGTTCCAGGTTCTCCGGCGTCTGCAGGACCGCGCACGTCAGGCCGAAGCCCTTGAGGTAGTCGGGC
This sequence comes from Kiritimatiellia bacterium, assembly GCA_017540905.1. Classification (GTDB taxonomy): domain Bacteria; phylum Verrucomicrobiota; class Kiritimatiellia; order CAIQIC01; family Lenti-01; genus CACXEY01. Next base: position 14,270 of record JAFYAC010000103.1, read on the forward strand.
AGGTCCGCGTATTTTTCCTTGAAGACCAGCTCCTTGAGCCCCTCCTCCGTCTCGGACGGCAGGGGCACCCCGCCGGCCTTCGCCAGCTCGATCAGCGTGGACAGGCGGAGCGAGCCGTCCAGATGGAGGTGGAGGTCGGTTTTCGGGATCTTTTCGAGGAACTGGCGGGTGATTTTGTTGGCCATGTCGTACTCCTGCGGTTGGTTGGACGGACTCGCCCGGGAAGCGCTCCCGGTTTTCCGTGAATTATGCCGTCCGCCGCCGCCCGCGGGAAGCCAAAGATGCCCCCTCCTGCGAAAACGTTTTTCCGCCCGCCGCGGGGCGCGTACCGGTTGCGCGCTCGTCAGGGTTTTTCGAGCGCCTCGAAGAGGAGCCGGGCGTCCCCCGTCCCCGGGTCCGCGGAGGGCAGGAACTCGGCCTCTCGGAGGCGCCACGGGGGGCGCTGCCGCGCGGCTTCGCCGCAAAAGGCCGGAATGTCGGCGAAGGACACGCCGGAGAGGGTCAGCAGCGTCGCGCGGCATTGCCAGCCGTCCGCGACGGGCACCGCGGAACGCGGGGAAGCGGAGGCGGCGCCGTCCGGGAACCGTCCGGCCGCAAGCCGCTCCAGGGGCGGCGGCGTGCGCGCGCCGTCGGCGTCGAGCCGCTCCAGCCAGGCGCGGTCGGGTGCATCCTCGCCGGAGAGCCGCAGGAGTTCGCGCACGGCCCCGGCCTTGCGGTCGAGGAGCGCGCGGCGGCGCGGCCCGGAAAGCGCGGTGTCGAGCGTCCACGCCAGCGCGGCCACCGCCAGCGCGAGCGCGGTCCAGGAGAGGATGCGGTCAAGGTTCACCGGGCCATTCTCCTTTCATCCGGAAAACGCACCCCCCGCCGCCGGGTTGCGGCTGCACCGACACGTCCGGCTCCCATCCGCCGGGAAGGTTCTCAACCGCCCGTGGCGACGGCGCGCTCCCGGCAATCTCGATTCCCGCGGGCGTCCACGCGGCCCGGTAAAAGCGCACGCCGCGTCCGGCCAGCCCGGACAGCAGCTCCATGGCCTGCCCCGCGCGCGGCGATGGCATCCGGGCCTCCCGGAGGGTCTCCCGCACCGGCGCGCCGTCCGCCAGGGCCCGCCGCGCCTGCAGGACTTCCTGCCCGGGAACGGTCGGGACATCCCGCACGATGGCGGAAGCGGCCTCGGCCAATTGCCTTTCGAGGGACCGCCGTTCGGCATCGTGGCGGATGCGCAGGGCGGCGTTGAGGGCCATCGCGAGCAGCGATACGGCGATGACGCCGAGATGGACGGCCCGCGTGCGCGCGCGCCGCCGCCCGGCGACCGCCGGGGGCAGGCACTCGTCCGGCAGCAGGCCGGCGCAACGCCCTTCGGTGGCCCGGCGGGCGAGCGCCCGCGCCAGGAACGTTTCCGGCCCGCGGTGCGTCTCGTGGCGCAGGCCCGGTTCGCCGGAGAGCGCCTTGCGCAGCCCGCATCCCTCCCCCACCCCGCCGCCGCTCCACCACACGTCCACCGGTCCGCCACCGGCCGCCCCCGCCGCCAGCTGGCGGAAGCGCATCCGCCAGCGCTCCGCCGGGAGCGCGGACGGCGCCGAACGCAGGACATGCACGCCCTCAAGCCGCCGCCCCCGGCCGCGGACCACGGTCACGTGGTCCGCCGCGGCGTGGACCAGCAGAGCGGAGCGCCCTTCGCCGGCGGGCGGCGCCTCGCACAGGTGCTGGTCCCACAGCGCAAGGGCTTCGGCGTCGCAACAGGACGGGGCGGCCCCGTGCGCGGCGGCCTCGTCCAAGAACGCGTCCAGGTCGGCGCGGCGCACGGCCGAGGCCATGGCGCAGGCCTTGCCGTCCTCCGTGCCGTCCGGCGCGAAATCGCACTGCGCGGCCTCGACCGGGAACGGCAGGTCCATGTCCAGCAGCGACGCCCACACCCGCGCGGCCTTGCGCGCCGACGCGAAGGGCGCCACCAGCCGCCGCACCACCGTGGAGGCCGCCGGGGCCGCCACCGCAAGGCCCGCCGCGCCGCGGGCGAGTTCCCGCCGCGCGTCCCCGTCGGGCGGCCAGGGCACGGTTTTCGCGCCGCCGCGCGTCGTCGCGCGGCAGCAGACCGGCGGATCGGCCGCGAGGTCCAGCCCGTACGCGGCGGAATGGCGGTCCGTGCTCACGCACCGCCCCCTTCCGTCTCCATCCACTGCAAAATCCGTATCTGTCCGTCCGTCCCGCGCTCCACCCACGCGACCACCCCCGCCGCGGCCGTGGCATCCGGCAGGGCCGCCCGGGCGCGGATGCGGAAGAAAGGGCTGGAAACCGCCACCCACGGTTGGAGCTCGGCCACCGCCGCGGAATCCACGGCCGCCAGCATTCCCGCCGATTCCAGCGGCTGCACGGCGCGCAGCGCCATCAGCGCCTCCACGGCCCGTTCGCGGCCGGGACCGAACACGCCCAGCAGCACGGCGCGGCCGGCCGTGTTGAGGTTGATGGGCCGCGGCGCGCCCGGGTTGGGCGCCGGCACCACGGCGCAGGACTCGGCAAGGCCGCCGTCCTCCCGGCCTCCCCCGCGCGCCTGGAACGCCCCGGGCGGGAAGTCGTGGACGTCCAGCAGCTCGCCGGGCGCCCACAGCGGGCGGTTCGGCGGCGCGAAAGGTTGGTCGGCGAGGCGGTAGAAGGCGGCCTCGTACGCCCCCTCGGAATCGGCGTCCGTGTAATCGGCCAGCGCATCCGCCCGCGCATCGGCATCGGGCTGCCCGCAGGCCTCCATGAGGTCGAGCAGCACCGCCCGCGGCGTGCGGCCGCCGGAAGGGGAATTGGTCGCCGGCGCGGAAAGGTTGTTCCAGTCGAACCAGCGCCCGGCGTCTTCGGTGACGGTGCGCAGCGCGATGCCATCCCCGTTCGTCCATTCGCGGGGGGCGGCCCAGGCGTCGGACGGGGAATCCACGCCGTAGTCGTCGTCCTCCTGCAACGACAGCATCGCGAGGCGCACCGCCTCGGCGGCCGCCAGCCGAAGCCGTTCGGACTGGACCGCCCGCGCCGCCTCCCGCTGCCCGGCCATCGCCCGCGCCTGCATCCAGAACACCAGCCCGCCCGCCAGCGCGACCGCCGCCAGCGCCAGGACCAGCGCCATGCCGGATTGCACGGACGCGGATGCAACGCCGCCCGGACGGGTATGCGCCCCGCGCGAGGGCATTCAGCCCTCCTTGCCGGCGGGCGCGGAACCCTCCGCCCGCCCTTCCGGCGCGGCGGTGGCGCCCGGTCGCTGCACGGCCATGCGCTTGGCGGCCATCGCCTCGCGCTCGCGCTGCAGCTCCTCGTACTGGTGCTGGTGGCGCAGCGCGCGGTTGCGGTCCGAGATCGCCTGCCGGCGCTTCTTTTCGCTCCGCGCCCACAGGTAGCCGAGCAGGAACACCATGCCGGCCATGACGAACTTGAGCGCCAGCCGGTAGTACGGCGCCCGCTCCGCCGGCAGCACGAACAGCGACATGATCCACACGAACAGCGCCGCCAGCGGGCACATCGCCGTCCCCACTTCCAGCACGTGCCGGACCTGCGCGCGCGCCTTGCTCCGGCTGTGCCGGCGGGAGGTGTCCGCCTTGAAGCGGCCCTCGCGGATTTCCTGCCTGTGGTCGGACCGGTCGCTGCCCATGGCTGCGCCTCAGCCTTTCCGGTATCCGTGCGGATGGGCGCTGTGCCAGGCCCAGGCGTCGGACACCACCGTGCGGATGTCCGAACGCACCGGCTCCCAGCCGAGGATTTCCTTGGCCTTCGCGGCGCTCGCCACGAGGCACGCCGGGTCGCCGGGGCGGCGCGGGGACATCTTGACGGGGATGTCGTGGCCGGTCACCTCGCGGCAGGTGTCGACGATCTGCTTGACGGAGAAGCCGGTGCCGGTGCCGAGGTTGAACGGCCCGGTCACGTCCTTCTCCAGCGCCAGGATGTGGGCGCGGGCGAGGTCGATGATGTGGATGTAGTCGCGGATGCAGGACCCGTCCGGCGTCGGGTAGTCGTCGCCGAAGACCGGCACCGCGTCCGCCTGTCCCAGCGCCACGCGCAGGACGTTCGGGATGATGTGCGTCTCGGGGTCGTGGTCCTCGCCGTACTTCGCCGAGGCGCCGCACGCGTTGAAGTAGCGCAGGAAGACCGGCTGGATGCCGCGGCGCTGCTGCTCCCAGCGGAGGGAGGTTTCGAACATCAGCTTGGATTCGCCGTAGGGGTTCGTCGGGCGCTGCGGGAGCGTCTCGTCCATCGGCATCTTCTCCGGCTGGCCGTAGGTGGCGCAGGTGGAGGAGAAGATGATCTTCTTCACGCCGACCTTGAGCATCGCGTCCAGCAGGTGGAGCCCGCCCGTGGTGTTGTTGTGGAAGTACATCATCGGGTCCTGCATCGACTCGCCGACCAGCGCGTACGCGGCGAAATGCACCACCGCGTCCGGCTTGACCGCGCGCATCGCGTCGAGGATGCCCGTCGGTTCGCGCAGGTCGCCGACGACCAGCCGCGCCCGCGGGTCCACCGCCTCGATGTGCCCGCGCTCAAGATTGTCGAACACCGTGACGTCGTGCCCGCCGTCGCACAGCATCTCCGTCGTCACGCTCCCGATGTAGCCCGATCCGCCTGTAACAAGTATTTTCATGATGCCCCTTTCCTACCACACCCCCGCCCCCGCCGCAACGCCAATTCCACTCCGCCCGCTTTGGGCATTGCCCCAGAACGCCCCCTGCGCTATCCTCCGCCGCATGAACACGCCCTCCGCCACCTCCACCCTCGACAGCGCCCGCGCGGTGCTCGCCTGCGAAGCCGACGCCCTCCGCCGGGCCCTCGACCGCCTCGGCGACGCCATCCCCGCCGCCGTCGCCCTGCTGAAAGACACCCTCGCCCATGGCGGCAAGATTGTCGTCACCGGCATCGGCAAGTCGTTCCACATCGGCCAGAAGATCGCCGCCACCCTCACCAGCACCGGCGCCCCTTCCACCGTCCTGCACCCTTCCGAAGCCATGCACGGCGACCTCGGCCTCCTCCGCCCCGCCGACGCCGTCATCGCCCTCTCCTACTCCGGCGAGTCCGACGAACTCGTCCGCCTTCTGCCCCTCCTCAAGCGCGACGGCGCCAAGATCGTCGCGCTGACCGGCGGACTCGACTCCACCCTCGCCCGCCACGCGGACATCGTCATCGACGCTTCGGTCGAACGCGAAGCCTGCCCCTTCAACCTCGTCCCGACCGCCTCGACCACCGTCGCCCTGGCCCTCGGCGACGCCATCGCCATCGCCCTCCTCGAAGCCCGCGGCTTCCGCAAGGAAGACTTCGCCCGCTACCATCCCGGCGGCGCCATCGGCCGCGCGCTGCTGCTCACCACCGACGACATCATGCGCACCGGCGACCGCCTCGCCCGCCTCCCGGCCGCCGCCACCGTGCGCGACGCCGTCATCGCCATGACCGAAGCCCAGGCCGGCGCGGTTGCCATCGTCGATGCCGACGGCCGCGTCGAGGGGCTCGTCACCGACGGGGACCTCCGCCGCTACCTCGCCGGCGGGGCGGACGACTTCCGCACCCGCCCCGTCCGCGACATCATGACCCGCAACCCCAAGTCCGTGCGCTCCGGGCAGCTCGCGGCCGACGCCCTGGCCGTCTTCCAGCAGCACCGCTTCGACGACCTGCCCGTCGTGGACGCCGACGGCCGCCTCGTCGGCATCATCGACCTCCAGGACCTCCCCAAGTTCAAGATCCTGTAGGCTCCGCTGGGTTCCAGTTCGGCGTAAAGCCCAAGCATTCGCATTTGCCGACCGCGGGTAGGGCGGGCAGTCCCCTGCTCGCCGTGCGAAAGGTCCGTGGCATGGAGGCAAATCCGTTCTGCTCCATGGTGCGGCTGGCCGGTAGGGGCCGATCTTCGGGCGGCCCGTCATGGCCATCCTTTCGCACTTTTCATCCCCTCTTCCGCACCGCTCCCCTTTTTTGCTTTCCCATCCGTCGCCTCCCGCGTATATTGGCTCCCCAGAAATGAACGATACCCCCACCAGTGCGGCGGCGGCCAAACCCAGCCTGTCCGTCGTCATTCCCGTGTACAACGAGGAAGCCAACCTCCCGGCCCTCCTCGAGCGGACGCTTGCGGCGTGCCGCGCCATCGGGTGCCCCTTCGAGATCGTGCTGGCGAACGACGGCAGCCGCGACAAGTCCGGCGAAATCCTCGCGAAGGCGGCCGCGGAGCATCCCGAGGTCGTGGCGGTCTTCCTCAACCGCAACTACGGGCAGCACAACGCGACCTTCGCCGGCTACGCGCACGCGAGCGGCGACTTCATCGTCAACATCGACGCCGACCTCCAGAACCCGCCCGAGGAAATCCACAAGATCTACGAAAAGCTCGCCGCCGGCCACGACGTCGTCGCCGGCCGCCGCATGCACCGCCAGGACTCGCCGCTGCGCAAGATCCCGTCGTGGGTCGTCAACCGCATGATCCGCAAGAGCACGGGCGTGGACATGCACGACTACGGCTGCATGCTCCGCGGCTACACCCGCGCCGTCGTCCAGGCGATGCTCTCGTGCGAGGAGCGGACGCCCTTCATCCCGGTGCTGGCGAACTCCTTCGCGAGCAACCCGTGCGAGGTGGATGTCGCGCACGCCGAGCGCTTCGCCGGCGAGAGCCGCTACTCCTTCCTCAAGCTCGTCAACCTCCAGTTCGACATGCTCACCGGCATGACGACCGCCCCCCTGCGCGCCCTCTCCTTCGCGGGGCTGGGCGTGTTCCTCATCGGCCTGGCCCTCTCGGCCTACATCGTCGTGATGCGCATCCGCCTGGGCGACGCATGGACCAACGACGGCGTGTTCACGCTGTTCGCGGTCTTGTTCTTCCTGGTCGGCGCGCAGTTCCTGGGCATGGGGCTGCTCGGCGAATACATCGGCCGCATTTTCAAAAACGTCGGGGCCCGTCCCCGCTACCTCATCCAGCAAATCAAAGGAAAGAGCCCGCTCAAATGAACATCATCAAGAAGACCCGCCCCGTCCGCGTCCTGATCCTCGGCGTCAACGGCTTCATCGGCAACGCGCTGACGGACCGCCTGCTGCAGGACGACCGCTACATCGTCCACGGCATGGACCTGCAGAACGACAAGATCCAGCGCCTGCTCAAGCGCGACCGCTTCGAGTTCGAGGAAGGCGACATCTCGATCAACCGCGAATGGATCGAATACCACGTCCGCAAGTGCGACGTCATCCTGCCGCTCGTCGCCATCGCGACGCCGAAGGAATACGTGCGCAACCCCCTGCGCGTCTTCTCCCTCGACTTCGAGGAAAACCTGCGCATCGTCCGCTACTGCGCCAAGTACCACCGCCGCATCATCTTCCCGTCCACCTCCGAAGTCTACGGCATGTGCACCGACGAACGCTTCGACGAAGACAATTCCAACCTCATCGTCGGCCCCATCCGCATGGAACGCTGGATCTACTCCGCCTCCAAGCAGCTCCTCGACCGCGTCATCTACGCCTACGGCGAGCACGAAAACCTGCCCTTCACCCTCTTCCGCCCGTTCAACTGGATCGGCCCGCGCCTCGACTCCCTCGATTCCGCGCGCCTCGGCTCCTCGCGCGCCATCACCCAGCTCGCGCTGAACCTGGTCGAAGGCACGCCCATCAACCTCGTCGACGGCGGCGAACAGAAGCGCTGCTTCACCGACGTGACCGACGGCGTCGAATGCCTCTTCCGGATCATCGAGAACAAGGACAACGTCTGCGAAAAAGGCATCTTCAACATCGGCAACCCCGACAACGAAGCCTCGATCAAGGAACTGGCGGAGATGGTGGTCAAGGTGTTCGAGGAGCACCCCCTGCGCGACCGCTTCCCGAAGTTCGCGGGCTACCAGGTCACCCAGTCCGCCGACTACTACGGCAAGGGCTACCAGGACGTCATCCACCGCAAACCCTCCATCCGCAAGGCCAGGGAACTCCTCGGCTGGGAACCGAAGGTCTCGATGCTCGACTCCGTCCGCACCACGATGGACTTCTTCCTCCGCGAAGCCGCCGGCGAAGCGCAGGACTGATTCCCCGCTTCCTCCCGAAAGCCTCCGCCCTCCCCGGCGGAGGCCTTTTTTTGCCCCCTCCCTCCCCCTACCGGTCCTGCGCGTGGCCGCCCCGGCGGCCACGTGTCCCTCCGGCGGCCACGCCCCCTCCGCTCAGAGCAGCTCCTCGAACAGCTCCCCGTACGCCCGCGCCATCCCCTCCAGGTCGTAGTGTTCCCTCACGAACGCAAGCCGCCCCTCCCGTGTCGCGCCGGCCTCCGCCAACGCCGTGCCGATGGCCCCCGCGAAGGCCTCCGCGGCCCCTTCCTGCGAAGCCCCCATGGGCACCAGCACGGCGTGCCCGGCCAGCTGCTCGCGCCGGATGGCGTCGTCGTAGGTCACGACCGGCAGCCCGCAGGCCATGGCTTCGAGGAAGGTCAGGCTGAACGCCTCGCTCGCGGAGGCGGAGGCGAACAGGTCCGCCGCCCGGTACCAGCGCGGCATCTGTTCGGCGTCGGCGGAGGAAAGGAGGAACCGCCGCGGCCCCAGCAGCTCCCGGCCAAGCTTTTCCAGACTGTCGTGCAACGGTCCATTGCCGAGGATGGAGAGCGATCCGCCCGGACGCCTCGCCACGGCGCGCAGCAGGGTTTCCATCCCCTTGAGGGGTTCGAGGGCCCCCACCGCGAGCGTGACGGGCCGCTCCAGGCCGGGTTCCTCCCGGGGGCCGTCGGGACGGAAGCGGCCAAGGTCGATCCCGATCGGGATGACGCGCGCGGCAAGCCCGGGAACGCGCCGCACCATCTCGTCGGCGGCCACCTTCGTGAGCGCGACGTACGCCTGCGGCATGGCCCGCGCCGCCGCCACTTCCCAGCGGCTGGGCGCCCCGTGGGCGACGTCGACCACCGGTATCCCGAAGCGCCGGTGCGCCCACCGCCCCAGCCAGCCGCCCCAGCGGCCGCCTTCGGTCACGAGCAGGTCGCACGGATGCCCCAGGAGCCAGCGCCGGGCGGCCACCGCGCAGAACAGCCATTCCCAGTTGAGGGGATCCAGCTGGAACAGGCGCAGGAAGTGCCCGACCCCGGGCGTCTTGTTCGCCGCAACCGCCAGGCGGTTGAACCGGTCGGGAAAACGCAGCGGCACGGCGAAGGGTGCCTCGTGCGAGGGGGGGCCGCCGCCCAGCACGGCGATCTCGTACCGCCCGGCGAGGCGGCCGGCCAGCGTCGCGACGAAGCGCTCGGCCCCGCGCAGGACCTTGCCGTAGCCGGAAAGGACGAACGCAACGCGCTTTTTGCGGGAGGGGGTGTTCATGTTTCGCTGTCTCCTCGGTCCGGCAGGATGTACGCGGGCGGTATGCCGGCGGCCTTCGCGGCCGGCAGGGCCACCTCGATGTGCAGCCGCTGCCCCCTCACGCGCTGGCGCTCCACCTGCCCCAGGGCGTGCAGCTGCGCCAAAAAACGCCCGTCGGCCGCCGGCACGCTCAGGCGCAGCCGGACGACCCGGTCGCGCAGCATGTCGGTGATCGTGTCCAGCAGCAGCCGCGTGCCTTCGCCCGTCCGCGCGGAAATCGCGATCGCGTGCGGAAAGCGGTCGGACAGGCGCAGGGCCTGGTTGCGCCCCCGCTCGATGTCCGTCTTGTTGAACACCGCCAGCACGGGCTTGCCGCGCGCCCCGAGGTCGTCCAGCACCTGTTCCACCGCCGCGATTTGCTCCTCCGCGCGCGGGTGCGAGGCGTCGATGACGTGGATCAGCAGGTCGGCCTCGTTGACTTCCTCCAGCGTCGCCTTGAAGGCTTCCACCAGGTGGTGCGGCAGCTTCCGGATGAACCCCACCGTGTCCGTCAGCAGGCATGGCTGGTGCCGCGGGAGCGCGATCTGCCGCGTGGTCGGGTCCAGCGTCGCGAAGAGTTTGTCGTCGGCCAGCACCCCCGCCCCCGCCAGCAGGTTGAGCAGCGTGGACTTCCCGGCGTTGGTGTAGCCCACCAGCGTCAGCAGCGCCCAGCCGCGGCGGCGGCGCCCCCGCCGGAGTTCGGCGCGGTGGAGGCGGACCTGCTGGAGGCGCCCCCGGATCCGCGTGATGCGCTGCTCGATGCGCCGGCGGTCGAGTTCCAGCTGCTTTTCGCCCGGCCCCTTCAGGCCGATGCCGCCCTTCTGCCGCTCGAGGTGCGTCCAGAGGCCGCGCAGCCGCGGCAGCAGGTAGCGCAGCTGCGCCAGCTCCACCTGGAGCCGCCCCTCGAGCGTCCGGGCACGCTGCGCGAAGATGTCGAGGATCAGCTGCGTGCGGTCCACCACCCGCATCCCGAAGATGTCCTCCAGTGCGCGCCCCTGCGCCGGCGAGAGGTCGTCGTCGAAGATCACCAGCGTCGCCCCCGCCCCGCGGGCGGCCTCCGCCAGTTCCGCCGCGCGCCCGCGGCCGATGTACGTGGCCGGATGGACGGACCGCAGGCGGCAGAGCGACTCGCCCGCCGTCTCCGCGCCCGCCGTCTTCGCGAGCGAGCGCAGTTCGCGCAGGGACTCCTCGGCGAACGCGGCCGGGACGTCGGCCTGCGGCGCGGCCACGAGCCACGCGCGGTCGGCCGGCGGCGTGCCGGCGGAGGGTTGGGATGCAACTTCGGGGGCGTCTGTCATTTCGGGGGCACCGTGGGGTTCGGGGTGGAGGGGGCGATGGCGCGGGCCAGCGCCTCGAAATCGGAATCGTTGAACCACCAGCGCCCGCGCAACGGGGCCTGCCAGCCGGGCACGGGCGGGGTGGAAAGGATCGAGAGGTAGGCCAGGAAATCGTCGCGGCCGAGCCGCTCGCACAGCGCATCCACGAGCCGCTCCGCCTGCCAGTAGAAGGCCCCGGACGCCGCCGGGGAGCCGCCGTAGTCCCCGAGCCCCGTCAGCTCGTCCAGGGTGAGCGCGCAGGCTTCCCAGCCGTCGGGCGGGGTGCGGGCGAGGCCGCGCTTTTCCGTGCGGCCCGCCGCGGCCGCTGCCTGCGCGCCGATGCGCTGCGCCAGCCCTTCGTCCAACCACAGGGGCGGACGCCGCGGATTCGACTTCGCCACGAGCCAGTGCGACATCTCGTGCCCCAGCCGGAACGCCAACTTCACGCCGTCCGCCTCCGGTTGCAGCGCGATTTCGTCCTCGCGCTGCATCCCGTGCGGGCTCCCCGCGCCGAACCAGCGCTTGTAGAAGGGGGGCGGGGGCAGGAGGCGCACCGCCAGCGTGGACGGCGCTTCCGGCGGCGGCAGCGTGCGCAGCGCCGTCTTCATCGCCAGCTCCGCCGCGCCGGCCAACTGACCCGATTCCACCACGCACCGCACCCGCCCGTCCGCGAACTCCAGCACCGCGGCCCCGTCCGGCCCGCCGGTCCCCGCACTCCCCCCCTCGGCCGCCAGCCATAGGAGAAGCCCGGCCATCCAGCGCACCGCCCGCGCCGCCAGAATGGAGTGTTTTGCATTCATCCCGTCCAACATACCAGATTCCCGCCCCCGCGGGAGCGAAAAACATCCCCCATCAATCGAGATTACAGAAAATGATTGACATTCTCGCATTCATCCTCCATCCTCCCCGCATGAAAACCCAAGCCCCCCGCATCGTCTCGAACACGGCCAACACCCTCTCGGCCATCCACTCCGTCTTCAGCGTCAACGCCACCATACGCGACAACGACTGGATGCTCCTCCTCGCCATCACGCCCCCCATCCTCGCCGCCTACGCCGCCACCGAGGTCGGCGCCTGGGTCATCCACGAAATCGCCCGCCAGGTCCGCATCCACGAAAAACGCCCCGCCGCCCCCTCCCTGCGCGGCACACCCACGCCCAAGGAACTCGTGGCCGACTGGCGCGAAAAGCCCCGCACCCTCGCCATCCGCCTCCGCCTCGGCTCCCGCCTCGCCGACCTCGACCCCACGCTCGACCACTCCATCCTCCGCACCACCCTTCCCAGCGGCAAG
>JAFYAC010000104.1 GCA_017540905.1 Kiritimatiellia bacterium
CGGAAGCGCCCGCCGCCCCGGCGGCCCCCGCCGAGCCCGCGCCCGAAGAGCGCACCATCGCCATCAAGGGCCACGTCGAAGTCCGCGAATTCGCCGAACTGCTCGGCGTCAAGCCCAACATCCTCATCTCCGCGCTCATGAAGCTGAGCATCTTCGCCTCCATCGGCATGAAGATCGACTTCAAGACCGCCGAGCGCGTCGCCCAGAAATTCGGCGTCCGCCTCGAACACGAAAAGAAGGGCGCCCCCCCGCCGCCCCCGCCAAAACCCGAGCCCAAGCCCGAAGAGACCGCCGCCGTCGATCCCGACGCCCAGCTCCCGCGGCCGCCCGTCGTCACCTTCATGGGCCACGTCGACCACGGCAAGACCTCCCTGCTCGACTACATCCGCAAGGCCCACGTCGCGGCCGGCGAATCCGGCGGCATCACCCAGCACATCGGCGCCTACCAGGTCGAGCGCCAGGGCCGCGCCATCACCTTCCTCGACACCCCCGGCCACGAAGCCTTCACCGCCATGCGCGCCCGCGGCGCCAACCTCACCGACATCGCCGTGATCGTCATCGCCGCCGACGACGGCATCATGCCGCAGACCAAGGAAGCCATCCAGCACGCCCAGGCCGCCAAGGTCGCCATGATCGTCGCCATCAACAAATGCGACCTGCGCACCGCCAACCCCGACCGCGTCAAGCGCCAGCTCCAGCAGATGGGCCTCGCGCCCGAAGACTGGGGCGGCGACCTCATCTGCTGCAACGTCAGCGCCCAGACCGGCGAAGGCATCGACCAGCTCCTCGAGATGATCCTCCTCCAGGCCGAAATGCTCGAACTCAAGGCCAACCCCCGCTGCAAGGCCACCGGCTACGTCATCGAATCCTGCCTCGAAGCCGGCCGCGGCCCCACCGCCACCGTCCTCGTCAAGAACGGCACCCTGCAGCTCAACGACGCCGTCGTCTCCGGCTCCTGCTGGGGCCGCATCAAGGCCATGATCAACGACCAGGGCCACAAAGTGCGCACCGCCCCGCCGTCCGCCGCCGTCAAACTCCTCGGCCTGACCAGCGTACCCATGCCCGGCAGCGAATTCGTCGTCTACAAAAACGACCGCGAAGCCCGGCAAGTCGCCGAATCCCGCGCCGAAGCCGCCCGCCTCGAAGCCCTCTCCGACAAAGAACCCGCGCACAGCGGCCCCCTGACCCTCGCCGACCTCCTCCAGGCCCAGGCCGGGTCTGACAAACGCAAACTCTCCGTCATCCTCAAGACCGACGTCCAGGGCTCCCTCGAAGCCCTCCAAGGCGCCATGGAAGCCATCAAGAGCGAAAAAGTCGACCTCGAGATCGTCGGCACCGGCGTCGGCAACGTCTCCGTCAACGACGTCCTCCTCGCCACCGCCTCCCAGGCCGTCATCCTCGGCTTCCACGTCGCCAAGGACAACGGCGCCGGGGCCGAAGCCAAGCGCCGTGGCGTCGAAATCCGCCTGTACTCCATCATCTACGAGATGCTCGACGACGTGAAGAACCTGATGACCGGCCTCCTCGACCCCATCATCAAGGAACACGTCAACGGCCACGCCTCCATCCGCCAGATCTTCGACATGGGCAAGCGCGGCAAAGTCGCCGGCTGCATGTGCATGAAAGGCAAAGTCACCCTCAAGGGCCGCGTCCGCGTCAAGCGCAAGGACGAAATCCTCTACGAAGGCAAGATTCAGTCCCTCCGCCGCTTCCAGAACGAAGCCAGCGAAGTGCGCGAAGGCCAGGAATGCGGCATCGTCCTCGACCACTTCACCAACTTCGTCGAAGGCGACGTCATCGAATCCTACGAAGTGGAGAAAGTCGCCCAGTCCCTCTGATCCGACCATTCCCCCGAGAACCCCGCGCCGCCGCCCCCTCGCGGGACGGCGGTTTGCCTATCCCCGGAGCCCCCCATGAAACCCGACCGCATCACCCGCGTCAACGAACTCATCCTCCGCGAACTGGGCACCCAGCTCTACCGCGTCATCAACCGCCCCGACTTCAACCCCGCGGAAGTCATGTTCACCAAAGCCGAGACCGCGGTGGACCTGCGCACGTGCCGCGTCGGCGTGAGCGTCCGCGGCACCCCGGCCGAGCAGGAGCGGGTATTGGGCATCCTCCGCCACGCCCGCACCGACTTCCAGAAAGCGATCCGCGACAACGTCATCCTCCGCTACACCCCCCATCTCCACTTCGTCCTGGACCACGCCATCGAAAAAGGCGACAACGTCCTCACCCTCCTCACCCAGATGGAAGCCGCCGGCGAACTCCCCCCTCCCGACGATCCCGCCGAGCCCCTCCCGCCCGCGCCCTGACGCCCCATCCGGAATTTTCCAATCATTGGAAAACTTTTTTCCAATGGTTGGAAAAATCCGCCCGTTTTTCCAATGATTGGAAAAATCTTTCGCCATTTTTCCAATGATTGGAAAAAAAGTTTCCAATGGTTGGAAAACTCCGTCGGTCCCGAATAGCGATTGGGCCGGTGCGCCGTCCACGGGGAGGGACGCGCTTCTGCGCGTCCGCGGCGGAAATGGCTGGCGGGACAATGGATAGGGCGATTAAGAAATAATGTACCCGCTTTTGGGAGGTGCGGCTTTCAGCCGCGCCCTGACGGGAGGAAAAGAGACGAGTGACGAGAGACGAGTGACGAGTGGGCGGTGCGCCCTGTGGGCGGACCATTGCGGGAAAACGGATGGAAAAGCGTGTGGATTCTGGGGACGCGGGCGTCCCGCCCGCGGGGTGCATGGAGGTGGAAAACCGACCGAAACTGTCCATGCTTCCCCATAACCTCCCATCCAGCGGCGCGGCTGGAAGCCGCACCTCCGGAAGTCGTGCGATGCTTGTTCAAAAGGTCTTGCGCCACTTCCGGGGGTGCGGCATCTTGCCGCGCCACAGGTTCAAGTCCATGGCGCGGCTGAAAGCCGCACCTCCCAAGTCGGCCTCCAAGGTTCAGCCTCAGTATTTCTGAAAACAACGCTAGGTTTTCATGGTGGTGAATATGTGTGGAAATAACGGAAAACGAAAATATCTTCCATAATCTCGCTTGTGCTGGGGAGGACGACGGGTGGAGGGGAGGGGGGGCGTTGGAAGGGGGCGCGGCTTGGTTGCCAACGGGGGGGCGAGGGAAAACGACGGCAATCGATGGGCGTCGATTGCCGTCGGTTCGCTGGGTGGAAGCGCTTCCGGGGAGGGAGCGCCGGGGGATGGGTCAGGGGGCCGGGGGCGGGGTGGAGGGGGAGTCGAAGCGGATGCTGCCGGCGAGACCGTGGGCGGCCAGGCCCTCGACTTCGGACATGCGCTGGATCATGGGGAGGGTCTCCATGAGGTCGGCGCGGGTGAAGGCGATGACGCTGGAACGCTTGCGGAAGGAATCGACGGTCAGTCCCGAGAAGCAGGCCGCCGTGCCGCCCGTGGGGAGGACGTGCGAGGGGCCGGCCACGAAGTCGCCCGCGCTTTCGGGCGTCCAGGCGCCGACGAACACGGCGCCGGCGTTGCGGACTTTCTTGAGCCAGCGGCGGGGTTCCTTGGTCATGATCTCGAAGTGTTCGGGGGCGAAGCGGTTGACGAGCTCCATTCCGGCGTCGAGGTTTTCGCAGACGGCGAAGAGGGCGCCGTTGTTGGCGGCGGCGCGCTCGACCATGGCGTGGCGGGGCAGGGTGGCGGCCAGGCGGTCCATCTCGGCCAGGACGCGGTTCGCGAGGGAGGCGTAGGGGGTGGCGAAAAGGGCCTTTTCGTGCCCGGAGCCGTGCTCGAGCTGGGAGAGGAGGTCGGCGGCGATGTGCTCGGGGCGGGCGGTTTCGTCGGCCAGGACGGCGATTTCGCTGGGGCCGGCGACCATGTCGAGGTCGACGTCGCCGTAGACGAGCTTCTTGGCGGCGGCGACGTAGGGGCCGCCGGGGCCGGCGATCTTGAGGACGGGGCGGATGGTCTGGGTGCCGATGGCCATGGCGCCGATGGCCTGGATGCCGCCGATGCGGTAGATTTCGGTGGCGCCGGCGACTTCGAGGGCGTGGAGGAGGTAGGGGTTGACGGTGCCGTCGGGGTCGCAGGGGGTGCAGGCGACGATTTCGGGGACGCCGGCGGCCTTGGCGAGCGTGACGGTCATGAGGGCGGTGGAGGCGAGCGGGGCGGTGCCGCCGGGGATGTAGCAGCCGACGCGCTGGATGGGGATGAACAGTTCGCCCAGGACGCCGCCCTTGGGGGTGTTCAGGCTCCAGTCCTTTCGCATGCCGGCCTTGCCGAAGTGCATGACCCGCGCGAAGATTTCGGAGGCGACCCGCTTGAAGGGGAGGTCGACGGCTTCGGACGCGGCGGCGCGTTCCTCGCGGGTGACGGCGAAGCGGGAGGCGGGAAGGTCGCAGCGGTTGAATTCAAGGGTGTAGCGGGAGACGGCGGCGTCGCCTTCGCGGCGGATGTCGTCGATAACGCGCCGGGCGGTCTCCAGTGCCACGGGGTCGAGGGCCGGGCGGCGGAGGAAGGCGTCGACCACGGGCGAGGCGGCGTGGGGGAACCATTTGACGACGGGGATGGTTTGGGAGAGGAGGGTCATGGGGCGTCCTTTCGGTGGGAGGGTTGGAGGTTGGGGTTCGCGGTCGGTTTCACGGGAGTGGGGGGAAGGGGGTGGAGGGTCAGAATCCTTTGATGGTTTCGTTCATGTTGCCGCATTTCGGGCATTCCGACATGGGGACGTTGCGGCGGTCGAAATAGACGTGGCCGCAGACGGCGCAGCGGAAGATGAAGGGGGTGGCCCGGGCGCGGCGGACGCGCAGGCGGCGGCGCACGGAGTAGAAGAGGGAGAGGCAGAACAGCGCGGCGATGCCCGCCCAGAGGACGGCCATCAGCAGCTGGGGGAGGGTGAGGGGGATGGGGGTCACGGGAGCACCTCCCCGGATTGCGGTCCCGCGGGGGCGGGGACGCGCCAGGAAACTTTGCCGTGGCGGGGGGCGTCGGGATCGAGGAGGCGCCATCCGGAGGCGGAGCGGGCGATCCGCTTGTCGACGGCGGGGATGCCGCTGGAACGGTCGAGGAGCACGGAGAGGGGGATGCCCTGTGCGTCGAACCGGATGTCGGCGGAGGCGGTCCAGGGAACTCCGTCCACCCAGTCGGCGTAGGCGAGGTCGAGGCCGGCGAAGATGCGGGGTTCCCATCCGGCGGGGAAATCCATGCGGGGGAGGTCCGGCGGGGGGCGGCGGTTCGCGAACACGGGTTTCCATCCGTCGCCGGGGGGCGGGGCGGGGACGCGCGCGGCGAAGTCGGGGTCCGTCCAGCCGGGCAGCAGGGGGGCGGGGGAGGGGGGGATGGCGGCGGCCAGCGCGGCGGGGTCGCCGGCATGGCGCACGGGCGGGGCGAGGCGGGGCGTGCGGGAGCGGAGGGCGGCGGTGAAGCCGGCGGCGGTGGGGAGGGCGAAGGCGGTGGGCGAGCGCACGGCGCGGACGTCGGCGAGAGCGGCTTCCGCCGCGGAACCGGGGAGGACCCAGGTCCAGCGGGGCCTGCGGAGGACGGTGGCGGGTTCCTCCGGGGGAGGCTCGCGGCCAAGGATGGCGATGGCGGCCACGAGGGCGAGCGCGGTGCCCCAGGCGCGGCGCCAACCGGCGCGGCAGAGGCGGCGGTCGCGGGTGCGGGAGTCTTCGATGTCGGCGGGCGGGGTCACGGAACGCGCTTTCGGGGTGGGTCAGGGGGCCGGGGTCATGGGGGGCGGGCGTGTGGCGAGGACCATGTCGTCGATGCCGTTGCGGACGGCCAGGGCGTAGATGCGCACGAGCAGGTCGTAGGGGGTGCCGGCGTCGGCTTCGACCAGCAGGGGGCGGCGCGGGGAGGCCGCCCCGCCGACGGAGGCGTCCGCGAAAATGCGTTCGAGGTCGGGGAAGCCGACGGGCCGGTCGCCGTGGAACACCAGGCCCTGCGCGGTCACGGCCAGGGTGGGGGCGCCGTAGAGGGCGCCGTCCACGAACGGCGCCTCGGGCAGGCGCACCTGCACGCCGGGCTGCAGGACGAAGCTCGAGGAGGCGAACCAGAACATGCCGACCAGGATGACGACGTTCAGGAGGGCCACCACGTCGACGGGGCCGGCGGCCCGCACGCAATGGCCGGTGAAACGCCGGCGCACGGTGCGGAAGCGGAGGTGGAGGGTCTGGCCGGGGACGATCACGGGGCGGTCTCCGGGGCGGACGCCGCAGGGGAGGGGCGGGCGGCGTTGCGCTGGCGCATGTAGTTGAGGAGGGCGGAGGCGGAGCGCTCCATGTCGAGGAGAATCGACTCGACGCGCGAGACGAGGAAGTTGTAGCCGGCGTAGGCGAGGATGCCGATGGCCAGGCCGAGGGCCGTCGCCACGAGCGCCGACCACAGGCCGCCGGTGAGGTCGGCCGACTGCACCAGGGGCGCGGCCTGCTTCGCCGCGCGGAGCATCTCCATCAGCCCCAGGACCGTGCCGAGCAGGCCCACGAGGGGGGCCATGCGGGCAATCGACGACAGCCAGCCGAGTCCCCATTCCATGCGGGGGATTTCTTCGAGGCCGGCATCCTCGATGGCGCGGGCCAGGTTTTCGGGCGTGTCGTCGTGGTGCAGCACGGCCGCGAGGGCGAGGCGCGCGACGGGGCCGGGGGCTTCCTCGCAGAGCGTCGCGGCCTCGACGACGTTGCCGCGGTCGAGGATGTTGTAGATGCCCTTGAGGAAGTCGTCGGGGGCGATTTGCGCGCGGTGGAGGTTGAAGAGGCGCTCCAGGAACACCAGCAGCGCAAAAAAACCGCCCGCCAGCAGCAACCAGACCGCCGGACCGCCGTGTAGAATCAGACTCACCATGCCAACCTCGACCGTTTCATGAAAACGGCGCGCATTTTACCCGCCGCGGCGTGCGGGCGCAACGCCAAAGCGCCACCGCGGGAGGGACAGGACGGATTTGGGGCTTTGGGGACAACCGTTCGGGTGGGGAGTCGTCAGATCATTCTTTCGCATGTTTTCGGTAGGGCGGGCAGTCCCTGCCCGCCGGAGTCCGTTATGCCGAAGGACGGCGCGGGAAATGTGCGGACGCATGTTTCCCCAGGTTCCGGCCGAATTGCATCCGTTCCTTTGGCTGGCAACTGCCCCGCCCCGCCCACCCGCCCGGGCTTGACGGAGGGACGGTGGGGGCCTAGATTCGGCGGCATGATTGCGGTCCCTGTCTTCATCTTCCTGTCCGTGCTGCTCGTGTGCGGGAAAATCCTGCGCGTGCGGATTCCCCTGCTCCAGCGGCTGTACCTGCCGAGTTCGGTCATCGGCGGCCTGCTCGGCCTCGCGCTGATGACGGCGTTCCCGGGGCTCGTCCCGGAGGAATGGGTGGCGGCGGTGCGGTCGTGCCCGGGGTTCCTGATCAACATCATCTTCGCGACGCTGTTCCTCGGGGTGGCGGCGCCGGCGCTGGGGCCGTCGCTGCGGCTGGCGTTCCCGCAGCTGTGCTTCGGGCAGCTGCTGGCGTGGGGGCAGTACGTGCTGGGGCTGGGGCTGGCCGGGTTCCTGCTGGCGCCGCTGTTCGGGGTGCCGCCGGCGTTCGGGAACCTGCTGGAGATCGGCTTCCAGGGCGGCCACGGTACGGTCGGCGGCATGGCGGAGAGTTTCCGGGCGTGCGGCTGGCCGGATGGCATCGACCTGGGGGTGACGGTGGCGACGGTGGGGATGATCGTGGGCGTGGTGCTGGGGATGGCGCTCGTCAACTGGGCGCACCGGCGCGGCTACGTGCAGGAAGTCCGCTCGTTCGAGGATCGCCCCCTGTTCGAGCGGCGCGGCATCCATCCGCCCGACGCGCGTCCGGCGGCCGGCCGCCAGACGGTGGTTGCCGACTCGGTGGACTCGCTGGCGTGGCACATCGCGGTGGTGGGGCTGGCGGTGGGGATCGGCTGGCTCGCGCTGGAAGGGCTGAAGGCGGGCGAGATCGCGCTCTTCCCCGACGCGGAGCACCGGCTGTTCCAGGGGTTCCCGCTGTTCCCGCTGTGCATGATCGGCGGGGTGCTGATGCAGGAGGCGGTGCGGGCGTGCGGCGGGTCGCTTCTGGTGGACCACGGGCAGATGCAGCGGATTTCGGGCGCGGCGCTCGACTACCTGGTGCTGTCGGCGGTGGCGACGATCAAGCTGTCGGTGGTGGCGGCGAACTGGCTGCCGCTGCTGGCGATCTGCCTGGCGGGCACGCTGCTGAGCCTGCTGATGGTGGTGCATCTGGCGCCGCGGCTGTTCCGCGAGGCGTGGTTCGAGCGGGCGATCGCGGAGTTCGGGCAGTCGACGGGGGTCACGGCGACGGGGCTGTTGCTGCTGCGCACGGTGGACCCGGAGCACCGGACGGTGGCGGCGGCTTCGTTCGGCTACAAGCAGTTGCTGCACGAGCCGTTCATGGGAGGGGGGCTCTGGACGGCGTTCGCCTTCACGCTCGTCTACGCCATCGGCTGGTTCAAGGTGTGGGCGCTGAGTGTGGCGATGACGCTGTTCTGGGCCGCCGTCGCCGCCGTCATCGTCCGGCGGAACCGCCGCGCCCGCGGCCGTGTGGAGAGAGGATAGAGCGGTTCAAGAAACAGTGTGGCCGCCGTCCATTGCGGCGCCACCTTTTCTTTCGCGGACGCCCTCCCCGCGGCGGGTTTACGTCCGCACGCGGATGCCCTGGCCCGCCAGGTAATCCTTCACCTGCCTCACCGTGAACGTGCCGAAGTGGAACACGCTCGCGGCCAGCAGCGTGTCGGCGTGCCCTTCCATGACGGCCTCGCGGAAATGCTCCAGCGTACCCGCGCCGCCGGAGGCCACGACCGACTTGCCCGTTGCGTCCGCCAGCATCCGGATCAGCGCCACGTCGTAGCCGTTGCGCGTGCCGTCCCCGGCCTTGCTCGTCGGCAGGATCGTCCCCGCGCCGATGCCGGCCATCCGCTTCGCGAACTCCACCGCGTCGCCGCCCGTCGCCGTGCGCCCGCCGTCCACGTAGACCTCGCGGCCCGACGGCAGCGCCGGGTTCGCGTCCACGTCGATCGCCACCGTGATCTTCTCCCCGCCGTGCGCCTTGACGGCCGCTTCCACGAACGCCGGATCGCGCCACGCCGCCGTCGAAATGCTCACCTTCGCGGCCCCCGCCGCGAACGCCGCGTCGATGTCGGCCATCGACTTGATGCCGCCGCCGACCGTCACGGGAATCTTGACCGCCGCCGTCACACGCGCGAGCACGTCGAACAGCGTGCGCCGGCCTTCGACCGTGGCCGTGATGTCGAGGAACCCGAGCTCGTCGGCGCCGGACGCCTCGTAGGCGGCCGCGCAGGCCACCGGGTCGCCGGCATCGACGATGTCCACGAAGTGGACGCCCTTCACGACCCGCCCCCCGCGGATGTCGAGGCACGGCATGATGTTGACGATGGACGGGATGGAGCTGGCCATAAAAGTATTCCTTTCGTTGATGTTCCCCCGCAGGATACCGCATCCGCCGCAAAACGCCATCCCGTTTTCGTCCTCGCCGACGGGGACTTGGAGATGTGGCGCAAGACCTTCTGAACAAGCATGGCGCGACTTCCGGAGGTGCGGCTTCCAGCCGCGCCGGTGGATGGGAGATTACGGGAAACATGGACATTTTCGGCCGATTTCCATCTCCTTGCACCCCGCGGGCGGGTCGCCCGCGCCCCCGGAATCCAAACGCTTTCCCATCCGCCGCCCGGTTGGGGGCAGCGCAACGTGAAAGAGTGGTCCAGGTTGTCTCCTTTCCTTCCGCGTTCCAGCCGTCAGGGCGCGGCTGAAAGCCGCACTTCCCAAAAAGAGGGCACGCTATTTCTTTGGGGCGTTTTTAGCTTTTCTGTGGCTTCTCGGAAGTTTCCCTCCCACATGGTCGCGCGGAAGCGCGACCCTCCCGGTGCGCTCTCCACGGGGAGGGACGCGCTTCTGCGCGTCCGCGGTAAAAATGGATGGCGGGACAACGGCATAAAGCCACACTATTTCTTAAACCGCTCTGTGGCAAATGAAGAAAAAGTGTAGTCGCAAGTCGGGGGGGGACCGGCTTCGTCCGGGCCTGTTTTTCTCCGTGCACACGGCCGAGACAAAGCGCGGCCCTCCCGAAAGGGCCACACTATTTCTTGAACCGCTCCGGCACGTTCCGGCTTCCGGAAGGGGCGCGGCCTGGGGCGAACGGGGGAGATATTCATGGGGGAGAGATGTGGGAATATATGCAGGAAAGTGCAATGTTTTCCATAATCTCAAAACATGGATGAGGGGTGGGGCGGAGGGGGAGGGAGGGTAGGGGGGCGGGGCGGGTCAGGGGGCGAGGGCGGCGAGGAAGGCGGAGGCGAGGCGGCGGGTGGTGGCGGAGGGGGCGAGGGCGTTGGAGGTGGTGGCGGAGAAGTCGCAGAAGGAGCGGTAGATGGGGTCCCGCCGGGCGTGGAGGGCGGCGGTTTCGGCGCGCTTGCGGGCGAGGGGGCGTCCGGGTCGCCCGGCAAGCCGCTCCCACAGGGTTTCGAAGGGGGCGTCGATGTGCAGGACGAGGGTGTTGGTTCGGCGGACGAGCGCGCGGTTGGCCTCGAAGGTCGGGAAGCCGCCGCCGGAGGCGATGACGGCGGAACCGGGGAGGGAGAGAAGCCGTTGGGCGGTGTCGCGTTCGAGGGCCCGGAATGCGTCTTCGCCGGAGTCGGCGAAGATGGCCGGGATGGGGCGTCCGGCGGCGGCCGCGATTTCGGCGTCGAGATCGGCGAAGGGAAGTCCGAGGCGCTTGGCCAGGGCGCGGCCGACGGTTGTCTTGCCGGCGCCCATGAAGCCGGTGAGCAGGATTTTGGCGGGGTTCTTCCGCCAGAGGGCGGCGGCGAGGGAGTGGAGGAGTCCGGCCGCGGTCGCGGCGTCGTCGATGTCCACGCCGGGATTCCAGATTTTTTGCGCGGCGACGGCCTGGTGCACGAGCATGGGGAGGCCGCCGGTGGCATGCGCCCCGCGCTTGCGGGCGTTGAGGACGAGCCGGGTGGGGGTGGGGCAATAGACGGGGTCGAAGACGTGGAGCCCGGCATGGAGGGCTTCGGGCGGGATGGGGATTTCTCCGGCGCGGGGCCACATTCCGACGGGGGTGCCGTTGAGGAGGACGGTGGCGTCGGCGGCGGCGGCCGCGGGGGCTTCCGGGCCGGAGACGGCGGAGAGGCGGCAGGGGGAATCGGGGAGGCGGGCGCGGAGGGCGTCCAGGAAGGCGGTCGCGGCGCCGGGGGTGCGGGAGGAGACGGCGAGGGCGGAGGCGCCGGCGACGAGGCATTCGGCGGCCATCATGGCGGCGACGCCGCCGGTCCCGAGGAGGAGGACGCGAGCGCCGGCGAGGGGGAGTCCCGCGGCGAGGAAGCCGTCGGTGTCGGTGTTGTGGCCGGTGGAGTGGCGTACGGTGTTCACGGCGCCGCAGCGGCGGGCGGCGGGGGAGAGGGCGGAGAGGAAGGGGATGACGGCTTTTTTGTGGGGAATGGTGACGTTGAATCCGTCGAGCTCCGAGAGGAGGGAGGGGAGTCGGGAAGGGAGGTCCTCCGGCGGGATGTCGAGGAGCGAGTAGGAGCCGTCGATCCCGGCGGCGTCCATGATGGCGCGGTGGATCTCGGGGGAGAGGCTGTGGCCGAGGGGATGGCCGATGAGGGCGAATTTTTTCATGGCGGTGCGTGGAATCTAGCACCGGGGCGGGCGGGTTGCAACGGGATTGGCCGGGGCGGGGGAAACGGCGCGATTTTTGGATGGACGAAAGAGGGGGCGGGGGGCTACACAATAGGCAGGTTCACGGAAACTAAAGGAAACAGGCCATGGCAAGCACACCGCGGTGGATTCGCTTGGGAGCCGTCCTGCTCGTTGCGGCGGCGGCGGGGTTGCGCGCGTACCTGTATGCGGCGGGGTCGGCGAACGTGCCCGTGACCAGCGACGAGGCGCTGACGGTGCTGCAGGCGGTGGACATCCGGAACGGGCACTTCCCGCTGCTGATGGCGGGGCAGCCGTACATGTTCCCGGTGGAGGCCTACTGGATGGCGCCGCTGGAGCCGTTCCTGCCGCGCACGGCGTACGGGATGCGCACGCTGATCCTGCTGGAGGGGTTCGCCATCGCGGCGCTGGGGCTGTGGATCCTGCGGCGAATGGGGCGGTGGCGGGAGGTGTGGCCGGGGGCGCTGGCGGTCCTGTTCCCGTCCGCGTACGTGCTGACGACGCAGTCGGCGTATTCGATGCCCTACTATGCCTCGCCGACGATCCTCGCGCTCCTGGCGGCGGGATGCTTCGCGGCGGCGGATCCGCCGCGGGGGCTCGGGGGGGGCGGTCCGCGGCGGGAAACCGTGTGGGCGTTCTTCGGCGCGTTTGCCCTGGGGATGGCGGTCTCGAATTCGCTGGCGGCGATGGGCCTGGCCGTGCCGCTGGCGGTGGTGGCGCTATGGAACGCCGCGGGGCGCAGGCCGTGGCGCGCGGCGGCCTGGCGGCTGGGGGCGCTGGCGGGGGGCGGATTCCTCGGGCTGTTCCCGCACCTGCTGTCGCGCTGGCTCATCCCGCACGCCCACGAGGCGGTTTCTTCGATGTATCCGCTGGACGAGGCGCTCCCGCGCGTGTGGAAGACCGCGGTCGCGGTCGTGCTGCCCGGGACGTTCGGCATCCAGCCGTGCCTGTGGCCGGACAGCGACGAGCGGCTGGCCGGAAGCGCGTGGCTGGCGCAGGCGTTTGCGTGGGGGGCCGTCGCGGTGTTCGCGCTGGCCCTGGTTTTGGCGGTCTCGCGGATGCTGCGGGAGGGAATCCGGGAGCGCCGCTGGCCGCTGGCGGGGCCGTTCGAGTGGTCGTTGGCGGTGTCGGCGGCCGGCGTCGTGCTGTTTGCGCTCAACCAGCGGGCGGCTTCGCGCGATTTCCGCTACCTGCTGCCGGTGGCCGTCGTGGCGCCATTCCTGCTGGCGGGCCTTTGGCTGCGGCTGCGGGGGCGGCTTCCGCGGTGGGGCCTGGCGGCGGCGGTGGCGGGGTTTTCCGCATACAACGTGGCCACCGCGCTGCGTCTGGCGGAGGTCTGGAAAGAACCCGGATTCGCCTCGCGGGTCGTCGCCGTCCCGGATTTGGCGCCCGCGCTGGAGGTGCTCCGCGGGCAGGGCATCCGCCATGCCGTGGCGTCGCACTGGGCCGCCTACCGGATCGACTTCGAGTCGGGCGGGGACATCGTGTGCGCGCAACCGCTCAACGAGCGGTTCCCCCGCTGGCCGCTGCCGTACAAGGCGGAGGTCGATGCGGCGGGCGACGTGGCCTACGTGCTGACGGACGCCATCCGGTTCCTCAAGCCGGAAATGTTCGAGCGGCACATGCGGACCATGGATGTCAAGGCCGACGTGATCCCGGCGGGCGAGTTCCGCGTGTACTGCCATTTCCGGAAGGGCGGGCCGCCCGAACCGCGGGCCCTGCCGCCGGAGGGGTTGCGGATGGCCGCCAACAGCGCGCCGGAGCGGGCGCCGGCCATGGCGGACGGGGATGCCGGAACCTACTGGCGGTGCACCGGGCACCAGACCAACGGCATCGCCGTCGAGTGCGGATTCGCCGTACCGGTGCCGCTGGCGGGCCTGCGGTTGCAGTACGGGCGGTTCGGCCACGACCGGCCCGCGGAACTGGAAATCGAGGTGCGCCGCGGGAGTGCCGGCGGAGAGGGGGACGGCGGCTGGACGCCGGTTGCCGTCGACCGGGTGGTGCAGGAGCCGTTCCAGTGGCAACACGGCCATCCCGTGTATTCTGAGCTTGCCACCGACCGTTTCGATTTCCCCGTGCAGGAAGGGGCGGAAGCGGTGCGGATTTCCATCAAGAGGCCCAACCCCCGCTGGGCCTGGACCCTGTGTGAGGTCGAACCGCTGGTCGAGGTCCGGGAAAGCGCCCCCCCGGGCGGTTTGTGAAATCTGTGACGGAACCAGGGAGCCCGCCCCCGGAGGTGCGGCTTTCAGCCGCGCCCTGACGGATGGAGCGCGGGAGAAAAAGCGACGAGTGACGAGTGGGCGGTGCACCCTGCGTGCGGCCCATTGCGGGGAAGCGGATGGATTCCGGGGATGCGGGCGTTCTGCCCGCGGGGCGCATGGAGGTGGAAAACTGGACGAAATATCCATGCTTCCCCATCATCTCCCATCCAGCGGCGCGGATGAAAGCCGCACCCCCGGAAGTGGCGCAAGACCTTCTGAACAAGTATCGCGCGACTTCCGGGGGTGCGGCATCCTGCCGCGCCACATCCCCAAGTCCATGGCGCGGCTGAAAGCCGCACCTCCCAGACCCACAGGGCCACGTCTTCCCGGGGCGCTCCGACGCGCTTCCGCCGGCCGCGGGGGGAGAGTCACGAAACAATGTGGCCATCCAGGGAGGGCCGCGCTTTGTCGCGGCCGCGCGAACGGGGTGTTTCAGGCATGTCCCCGAAGCGCCCTGTGGACATGGCCCGGACGAAGCCGGGCCCTCCCAGGATGCCTCTGTACGCTCTCCACGGGTTTGCCGCGGCCGTGTGCGGAGGAAACGAAAAGGCCCGGCCGAAGCCGGGCCCCGTGCGTCCTGGGTCCTCAGAAGGGAATGTCGCCCTCGAGGTCCTGGAGGGGTTCCTCCGGCAGGTAGTCGGGGGAGGGGGCGTCCGGGGATGCGTTGTCGAGGACGTCCAGTCGGAGGGCCGTCAGGTCGGTGAAGTAGCGGATGTTGCCGGTCTTGGGGTCGTTCCATTCGCGGCCGTCGATGGCGAAGCCGACCTTCACGCGCTGGCCCTCGCGGATGCCGTCGAGCTTGGCGGTGTTGTCCTTCTTGAACGTGAAGGCGACGGGGTTCGGCCAGGAACCGTCCTTCTCCTCCTCGACCACGAGGTCGCGCTTGGTGAAGCCGCTCGCGAAGGTTTGCAGGTCGCAGACTTTCTTTACCGTTCCGGTGAATTCGTACATGGTGGGATTCCTTTCAGATGGGGTGGGGGATGGCGGGGTTCAGCCCTCGGCCTTGCCTTCTGCGCGGCGCTTGAGGTAGTCGCGGGTCGTGCGGGCGACCACCGGCGAGAGCAGCACCAGGGCGATCAGGTTGGGGAACGCCATCAGGCCGTTGAAGATGTCGGCGATGCCCCAGACGGCGGCGACCGTCAGGTAGGGGCCGACGAACACGAACGCGACGTACAGCAGGCGGAACGCGCCGATGGCTTTCCGGTTGTCCATGCCGACGAGGTATTCGAGGCACTTCTCGGAGTAGTAGTCCCAGCCGAGGATGGTCGTGAAGGCGAAGAACGTCAGCGACAGCATCAGGAAGCCCGACGCCAGCCAGCTGGAGTGCGGTCCGAGGAAGGACAGGCCGCGCGTGAAGGCTTCGATCGTGATGTCCACGCCCTTGAGGCCGAGGGACGGCTCCCAGGCGCCCGTCACGACGATCGCCAGGCCGGTCATGGTGCAGATGACGATGGTGTCGATGAAGGTGCCGGTCATGCAGACCAGGCCCTGGCGGGCGGGCTCGTTGGTCTTGGCGGCGGCGGCGGCGATCGGGGCGGAGCCGAGGCCGGCTTCGTTGGAGAAGATGCCGCGCGCGACGCCCTTCTGCATCGCGATGAACAGCGTGCCGACCATGCCGCCGGTGAACGCGGCGGGATTGAAGGCGGCCTTGACGATCAGTTCGATGGCGGTGGTGACCTTCGAGAGGTTGCCGAGCAGGAGGATGGCGGCGAAGAGGACGTAGAAAATCGCCATGAATGGGACGATGACCGTCGCGACCTTCGCGATGCGCTTGAGGCCGCCGATGACCACCAGCCCCACGCACGCCGTGACGATCAGGCCGGCGATGACGACGGGGATGGAGTAGGTGACGCCGAACAGCTTGAGGCCGGTCGCCATGTCCTGGGGATTGAAGCCGGGGTCGAAGAAGCGCTGCACGGCCGACGTGATGCCGTGGATCTGCGTGATGGTCCCGATGCCCAGCAGGCCCGCGAGGACGCCGAAGAGCGCGAAGAGCACCGCGAGGGGCTTCCACTTCGCGCCGAGGCCCTTTTCGATGTAGTAGAAGGGGCCGCCGAGGACCTTGCCGTCGGGCGTGACCTTGCGGTAGAGGACCGCGAGCAGGCCTTCGGCGTACTTGGTGGCCATGCCGAAGAAGGCCGCGACTTCCATCCAGAAGAGCGCCCCCGGGCCGCCCGTGCCAACCGCCGTCGCGACGCCCACGATGTTGCCGGTGCCGATCGTCGCCGAAAGCGCCGTGCAGAGCGCGCCGAACGAGCTGACCTCGCCGGATACGCCGCCGGCCTCTTCCTGGTGGAACATGTAGCGGAAGGCGTTCTTGAGGTTGAAGACGTGCACCAGGCGCAGGATTGCCGTCAGCAGCAGCCCCGTGACCAGCACGAAGCCCATCAGCGGCAGCCCCCACACCCAGTCGTCCACCTTGTTGACCATGTCCGTCAGGTGTTCCAGCCACCCGGACGAGGCCTCCACGGTCACCGCGACCGCCGCGCCCTGCGCGGCTTCCGGCATCGCCTCCACCGCCTGCAACGCGGTCGGGGCCGGCGACTGGGCGACCGCGACCGCCA
>JAFYAC010000105.1 GCA_017540905.1 Kiritimatiellia bacterium
CTCCGGCAGCGGCAAGTCGTCCCTCGCGCTGGGCGTCGTCTACGCCGAGGGCTCCCGCCGCTACCTCGAATCCCTCTCCACCTACACCCGCCGCCGCATGACCCAGGCCGCCCGCGCCGACGTCGAGGACGTCCTGCACGTGCCCGCCGCCCTCGCCCTCCACCAGCGGCCGGGCGTGCCGGGCATCCGGTCCACGTTCGGGACCATGACCGAACTGCTGAACTCGCTCCGCCTCATGTACTCGCGCCTCGCCGCCCACCGTTGCCCCAACGGCCACCGCGTGCCGCCCTCGCTCGACGTCGCCGCCGGACGCGAACTCGCCTGCCCCGAATGCGGCGAGCGCTTCATGGCGCCGGGCGCCGAGGAACTCGCCTTCAATTCGCAGGGGGCGTGCCCGCGGTGCGACGGCACGGGCGTCGTGCGCGAGGTGGACATGTCCACGCTGGTGCCCGACGACTCGCTCACGATCGACGAAGGCGCCGTCGCGCCGTGGCAATCGCTGATGTGGTCGCTGATGAAGGACATGGCGCGCGACATGGGCGTGCGCACGGACGTCCCCTGGCGCGACCTGACCGACCGCGAACGCGACATCGTCCTGCACGCCCCGCCCGAGAAGCGCCACATGGTCTACCAGATGAAGACCGGCGAGAGCGGCGAGATGGACTTCACCTTCTTCAACGCCGTCTACACCGTCGAAAACGCCCTCAAGAACGTCAAGGACGAGAAGGGCATGAAGCGCGTCGCCAAATTCCTCAAGGAGGGCCCCTGTCCCGCCTGCTCCGGCACCCGCCTCTCCGACCGCGCCCGCGCGCCGCTCCTGCGGGGCATCCCCCTCGACGCCGCCTGCCGCATGACCCTTGCCGAAGCCGACGCCTGGGTCCGCGGCGTGCCCGCCTCGCTGCCCGCCCCCATGCGCCCGATGGCGGAGCGCATCTGCGAATCCTTCCACGACACCTCCCGCCGGCTCCTCGACCTCGGCCTCGCCTACCTCTCGCTCGACCGCGCCGCCGCCACCCTTTCCACCGGCGAACGCCAGCGCGTGCAGCTCGCCCGCGCCGTGCGCAACCGCACCACCGGTGTCCTCTACGTCCTCGACGAACCCTCCATCGGCCTGCATCCGGCGAACCTTGAAGGCCTGTGCGGCGTCATGGACGACCTCGTCGCCGACGGCAACTCCGTCCTCGTCGTCGACCACGACCCCGCCGTGCTCGCCCACGCCGACTGGCTCCTCGAACTCGGCCCCGGCGCCGGCGCCGACGGCGGCCGCCTCCTCGCCCAGGGCACCCCCGCCGACCTCGCCCAGAACCCCGACTCGCTCATCGGGCCGTTCCTCGCGCCCGATTGCAATCGACTGCAATCGACTGCAATCGATTGCAATCGCCTCCCGAAAATCCGCCTCTCCACCGACGCCATCCACACCGTCAAGCCCCTAAAGGTCGCCTTCCCGAAGGGGGCCCTCACCGTCGTCACCGGCGTGTCCGGCTCCGGCAAGACCACCCTCGTCCTCGAAAGCCTCGTGCCGGCCCTCGCCGCCGCGGCCGCCGGACGCCCCCTGCCGCCGCACGTCCGCTCCCTCGACGCCCCCGGCATCGCGCGCGTGCAGCTGATCGACGCGACGCCCATCGGCATCAACATCCGCTCCACCGTCGCCACCTACGCCGACATCCACGACGAACTCCGCCGCGCCTACGCCCGCACCCCCGACGCCAAAACCCGCAAACTCAAGGCCGGCGACTTCTCCTACAACACCGGCTCCCTCCGCTGCCCCACCTGCGACGGCACCGGGCAAATCAGCCTCGACATCCAGTTCCTGCCCGACGTCGACATTCCCTGCCCCGACTGCCGCGGCTCCCGCTACGGCAAGGCCGCCTCGGCCATCCTCCGCGACGGCGTCTCCCTGCCGGCCCTCATGGCGATGAACGTCGACGGCGCCCTGCGCGCCTGCGCCGGACTCCGTCTCGTCCGCCAACGCCTGCAGACCCTCCACGATCTCGGGCTCGGCTACCTGACGCTCGGCGAGCAGACCCCGGGCCTGTCCGGCGGCGAAGCCCAGCGGCTGAAGCTCGCCGGCGAGATGGGCCGCAGCCAGGCGGACACCCTGTTCGTCTTCGACGAACCGACCATCGGCCTGCATCCCCTCGACGTCCGCACCCTGCTGGACGTCTTCCGCCGCCTGGTGGCGAACGGCGCGACGGTGGTGGTCATCGAGCACGACCGCGACGTCATCCGCGCGGCCGACTGGGTCCTGGACCTGGGCCCCGGCGGCGGCGCCGACGGCGGCCGCCTGGTCGCCTCCTGTCCCCCCTCCGCCCTTCCCTCCGTCCCCGCCTCCCTCACCGGCCGCTACCTCTGGGCAGTTTCCCCGGCGTGCGCGTTTCATGGCGCTTGACAGGGGCGGGGACGGGGGATAGGGTTGCGGCATACGCCAATCAACCAACGTACCGGGAAGATGCCATGAAACCATTCCGCACCACCATCCTCGCCGCCCTCCTCCTCGCCGCCGCGCTCCCCCTCGCCGCGGCCGCGCAGGACGTACCGCCCCCCAACCCGCCCGAAGGCGCCGCCGCCGCCGAACCCGCGCCGCAGACGAAGAACCTGTTGGACATCATCGAGACCGGCGGCTGGGCCATGTGGCCGCTCGGCGCCTGCTCCGTCGGGCTCATCACGATGATCATCGTCAACATCCGCATGGTCTCCCGCCGCAACCTGCTGCCGCCCACCGTCGTGGCCCCCATCCGCGCCGCCGCGCAGAACCGCGACGTCGGGCAGATGCACCAGCTCGCCACTTCCTCCCCCTGCCTCTTCACGAACGGCCTCGTCCCGGGCCTCCGCAAGATCAATCCCGACGACGTCGCCGCCTCGAAGCAGGACATGGAAAACGCCATCGCCGAAGCCGTCGGCCGCGAAGAGGCGCAGGTCGGCTTCTGGATCAACTTCCTCTCGCTGATCACGGGCGTGTCCCCGATGATCGGGCTGCTCGGCACGGTGTCGGGCATGATCGGCGCGTTCCAGAAGATCGGCATGGGCGGCATGGGCAAGCCCGAGCTGCTCGCGAGCAACATCGGCGAAGCGCTCATCACGACCGCCACCGGCCTGTGCATCGCCATCCCCGCCATGTTCGCGTACTTCATCTTCCGCAACAACCTCTCCCGCATCGTGCGCGAGGCCGAGGGCGAGTACTCGGCGATCCTCGACGCGCTGACCGGCGCCGGCGACTACTTCGCCCAGGCCCGCCCCGACGAACCGCCGCAGGAGTGACCGCCCCCCCACCCCGCCCCGCCACCGCCCAGGACCCTCCGCCATGAAGCTCCGCAAACCCGACGAACCCGTCTGCGAGATGGACATGACGCCGATGATCGACTGCGTCTTCCAGCTGCTCATCTTCTTCATGGTCGCCGCTTCCATGGCCAAGATCGACAAGTCGGTGGACATCCACCTCCCCGTCGCCCCCAAGGCCGCCATACCCGAGGAGGAGGCCCTGCGCGGCCGCGGCGTCGTCAACATCGCCCCCCTCGGCACGGCGGTCGGCGACGGCGTGGTCACCGAGCAGCGGCCCTTCCTCATCGCGGGCCAGCTGGTGGACGAGCCGGGACTGGTGAAAATCATCTCCGAGCGCGCCGCGGCCGACCCCGACTTCCGCGTC
Source organism: Kiritimatiellia bacterium (assembly GCA_017540905.1). GTDB lineage: Bacteria > Verrucomicrobiota > Kiritimatiellia > CAIQIC01 > Lenti-01 > CACXEY01. The sequence continues at coordinate 3,644 of JAFYAC010000105.1, forward strand.
TACGTCCGCGCCGACAAGAACGCCGAATACCGCACCACCAAGCGCGCCATACGCGCCTGCGCCGCCGCCGGCGTCTTCGACATCATCTTCGGCACCTACCAGGCCAAAGAGGCCGGGGAGGAGGGATAGATGCTCCTCAAGCGCCAGCCCGACCCCAAGGCCGAGGTCGCCATGACCCCGCTCATCGACTGCGTGTTCCTGCTGCTCGTCTTCTTCATGGTCTCGACCACCTTCAACAAGTCCGAGGCCGACATCTCCTTCTCGCTGCCCGGCACCGCCGCCCAGTCCGACGCCGTCGACATCCCCGACGAACAGATCATCCAGATCACCGACGCCGGCAACGTCTTCCTCAACGACCTCGAATACGACCCCGCCGGCGACCCCGACATGCCCGAACTCGTCAAGACCCTCGTCCTCTTCCGCCAGACCGCCGAAGCCAACAAAGTCCCCGCCATGATCACCATCGCCCCCGAGGACGGCGTCACCCAGCAGCGCGTCGTCGACGTCCTCAACGCCTGCACCGCCGCCAAGATCGGCAACGTCACCTTCGCCGTGTCCGGCGACGACGAGGAGGACTACCCATGAACCCCGCCCCGCAGCAGCAGCCCCCCTCCCCCCTCCAGGCCCGCGCCGAAGACGCCGCCCGCGCCGCCGCCTCCCGCAAGCGCACCCTCTCCGCGATGCTCACCTCCCTGGCCATCCACGCCATCCTCCTCGTCGCGGCCGCGTCCCTCACCATCATGATCATCGCCCCCAAGCCCAAGATGATGTTCGAGGGCAAGAAATCCCCTTCCCTGCCCGCCCGCAAGCTCGAGCACGCCATACGGGTCCAGCAGATGAAGAAGCAGACCCGCAAGCCCCAGATCCTCCAGCGCCTCGTCACCGAAGCCCCCTCCAAGGTCGCCCTCCCCGAGATGCCCCAGATGAAGACCCCCGACATCAAGGACATGCGCGACACCCCGCTCGTCAACTCCCGTGCCGGCTCCATCGGCGGCATCGGCTCCGGCGGCGGCGGGGCCGGACGCGGCCTCGGCGGCGGCACCGGCTACTCCGACACGAAATTCTTCGGCGAAAACGTCCGCACCCGCTCCATCGCCATCTGCGTCGACGTCACCAAATCCATGGTCCACACCAAGCAGGTCGTCGCCGACACCCTCGAACAGGCGCAGGCCATGATGGAGAAGATGAACGTCTCCACCAAATTCAACCTCATGGTCTTCCGCGACGGCGTCGACTCCTTCACCCCCCAGATGGTCTACGCCACCAAGGAGAACGCGCAGAAAGGCTTCGCCTGGCTGAAGGACGCCGCCGCCGCCGAAAAAGGCAACGCGCCCGGCGTCGGCAACACCCCGTACTTCGCGGTCAAGCGGGCCGTCGAGATGGGGGCCGAGACGATTTTCGTCCTGTCCGACGACAAACCCTTCCTGGAGAGCGACCCCAACCACGTCCAGGCGATGCTCGACTACGTCAAGGACATCACCCGCCAGACCGGCGGCAAGCCCGTGAAGGTCAACGTCATCCTCTTCAAGCCCAACCTCTCCCGCAGCGGCCTGGACTCGCAGGAATACTACACCGAGCTCGCCAAGCTCACGGGCGGCAAATGCACCATCTGGCCCCCCGAGCGCAAACAGGAACTCAAGCAGCTCGCCATCTCCCTCCGCGGCAAGTGACCCGCCCCCTCCCCCGCCCCCCGCCGCCTCTTTCACCACATCAAATGAGATTACAGAAAATGATTGACTTTTCCAAACCCCTCCTCCATCCTCCACCGCATGAAAACCCAGCCCCCCCGCATCGTTTCGAACACGGCAAGAACCCTCTCCGCCGTCCATTCCGTCTTCAGCCTCAACGCCACCATACGCGACAACGACTGGATGCTCCTCCTCGCCATCACGCCCCCCATCCTCGCCGCCTACGCCGCCACCGAGGTCGGCGCTTGGGTCATCCACGAAATCGCCCGCCAGGTCCGCATCCACGAAAAACGCCCCGCATCCGCCTCCCTGCGCGGAACGCCCACCCCAAAGGAACTCCTTGCCGACTGGCGCGAAAAGCCCCGCACCCTCGCCATCCGCCTCCGCCTCGGCTCCCGCCTGGCCGACCTCGATCCCACGCTCGACCACACCATCCTCCGCACCACCCTCCCCAGCGGCAAGACCGTCATCCATTCCCGCAAGGGCGGGATGAAAGGCTGGCTGGAAGACCGCCGCGTCGCCATCCCCTACTCCACGGCCATGCGCTACAAGAAACTCGTGCAGCGGCTCCGGCAAATCCTGAAGCTGGACGACCGAATTCCCCTCGAATGGCTCCTCTCCGGCGTTCCGTCCGGGCAACACCTCCCCGCCGCCCTCCAGAGCCCCTTTGCGACCGCCGCGCGGCGGCTCTCCGCCATCCTCCGCGAAAACCCGACGCTTGCGGCCCTCGGGCGATACGCAGAGCGCAAGCTGGGCATCGTGCGGCTGGTGGCGGTGCGGAAATCATGGGGGAAGGGGAGTGTGAAATCGCGGAAAACAAAAGAGTTTTCCGTAATCTCGCGAGATTGGAGGGCCAATGTGTCGCCGGAGCGGGTGGAAGCGACGAAGGCAGCGATGGGGAAAGTGCTGGAAGCGCGGAACCTGTCGGGAGGCGCCCTGCATCTGCAAAACCGCATCAAGGCCTGGCTCGCGGGCCTGCAACCGACGGACGCATCCTGAGAGATTGGGAAAACTTTTGCAAAAGTTGAGCGCAAGGCCGGCCCTCATGCGCGGCATGCGGAAAACAAGCGGATTCCCTGCTTCTTTCTTGACAGAACCGCCCCTCCGCGGTGAAGTGTCCGGGCAAAATCAGGACATTCAATGAACGAGAACACCCCTACCGCCGGCGCCGCGCCGGAAACCGCCCCCAGGAACATGCATTTCATCCGCGAGATGATCGCGGAGGACATCCGCGCCGGCCGCAACGGCGGCAAGGTCGTCACGCGCTTCCCGCCCGAGCCCAACGGCTACCTGCACATCGGCCACGCGAAAGCCTTCTGCCTCGACTTCGGCATGGCGCTGGAGAACGGCGGCGTCTGCCACCTGCGCATGGACGACACGAATCCCGTCCGCGAGGACATCGAATACACGGAAGCCATCCAGAAGGACATCCGCTGGCTCGGCTTCGACTGGGGCCCCCACTTCTACCACGCCTCCGACTACTTCGGCAAAATGTACGACCTCGCCTGCCAGCTCATCCGCGACGGCAAGGCCTACGTCTGCTCCCTGACCGCCGAGCAGTGGAAGGAGCACCGCGGCATCCCCACCGAGCCTGGCAAGCCCTCCCCCTGGCGCGACACCTCCCCCGAGGAGAACCTGGCCCTCTTCGAGCGCATGCGCGCCGGCGAGTTCGCCGACGGCGAGAAGGTCCTGCGCGCCAAGATCGACATGGCCTCGCCGAACCTCCACATGCGCGACCCGGTCATCTACCGCATCCTGCACGCCACGCACCCCCACACCGGCGACGCCTGGTGCATCTACCCCATGTACGACTTCGCGCATCCCATCGAGGACGCGCTCGAAGGCGTGACCCACTCCCTCTGCACGCTCGAGTTCGAAGTCCACCGCCCCCTCTACGACTGGGTCATCCGCAACTGCCACCTCTTCCCCTCCCGCCAGACCGAGTTCGCCCGCCTCTCCCTCACCTACACCGTCATGAGCAAGCGCAAGCTGCTCGAACTCGTCCAGACCAAGCTCGTCAACGGCTGGGACGACCCCCGCATGCCGACCCTCTGCGGCCTGCGCCGCCGCGGCGTGCCGCCCGAGGCGATCCGGGCCTTCTGCGAAACCATCGGCATCACCAAGTACGACTCGCTGACCGACGTCGCCGTCCTCGAGCACTGCATCCGCGACGCCCTCAACAAGACCGCGCGCCGCGCGATGGCCGTCCTCGACCCGCTGAAGGTCGTCATCGAGAACCCCGCCGACGTCCCCGCCACCGTGCGCGGCCCGGTGAACCCCGAAGACCCGGCGGCGGGTGAGCGCGAGATCCCTTTCGGCCCCGAACTCTGGATCGAGCGCGAAGACTTCGCCGAGGTCCCCCCTCCCAAGTACTTCCGCCTCTCCCCCGGCAAGGCCGTCCGCCTCCGCTACGCCGGCTTCCTCGAATGCACCGGCGTCGACAAGGCCCCCGACGGCACCGTTGCGGCCGTCCGCGGACGCTTCATCCCGATGACCGAGAAAGTCAAGGTCAAGGCCACCATCCACTGGGTCCCCGCCTCCGCGCGCCCCGTCGAAGTCCGCCTCTACGACCGGCTCTTCGACGTCCCCGAGCCCGACGCCGACAAGGACGTCGACTTCAAGACCCACCTCAACCCCGACTCCCTCAAGACCGCCACCGCCCTCGTCGAGCCCTCGCTCCTCGAAGCCGCGCCCGGCGACGCCTACCAGTTCGAGCGCATCGGCTACTTCGCGGCCGACCCCGACTCCAAGCCCGGCGCCCCCGTCTTCAACCGCACCGTCACCCTCAAGGACTCATGGAAAGGCGCCGTTGGAGCGTGACCCGTCCATCTTCCGCCTCCGCGGCCATCCATGCTGGTTCCCCATGAGGGCATGGGACCGGCGCAAGGAGGTGTGCAAGCCCCTGCCCCCCTCCGAGAGGGGGGTGCCGCCCTGCGCAAGGGATGCCCATGGCGGGAGTCAGCAACGTGAATGGACGGGGCGGCGGGGGGAGTACTGCGCGTTGCCGTCGCAAGGAGCTTCCTCATACCCCCGCCGCAACAAGTTTGTTTCGCACATTCCAAGCCTATCGCAACGGCCACCCGCAGTACTCCCCCCGTCGCGGCCACTTCGTTTTCCTTTTCCGCACCATCCACATCCCGTCCGTGGCCGCGCCACCCCCCTCTCGGAGGGGGGCTCAACCAGCCACTTCTCTTGCAACCCATTCATCCACAACCAACCCCAAGGAACCCCATGAACACTACACCCGCCTCCCCCCGCACCTTCTCCTCCATCCTCGTCACCGGCGGCGCCGGCTTCATCGGCAGCAACTTCATCCGCTGGCTCTTTTCGCAGCCCGGTTTCGCCGGCAAGATCGTCAACTACGACGCCCTCACCTACGCCGGCAACCCCTATTCGCTCGACGACGTCGCCCAATCCGTCGGCGAAAGATATGTCTTCGTCAAGGGTGACATCTGCGACGCCGCGAAAGTCGCCGAAACCATCAAGCGCCACGCCATCGACTGCATCATCCACTTCGCGGCCGAATCCCACGTCGACCGCTCCATCGTGCGACCCGACGACTTCGTCCGCACCAACATCCACGGCACCTACGTCCTCCTGCAGGCCGCGCGCGAGCACGCCGGGCAGGTCCGGCACTTCCACCACATCTCCACCGACGAAGTCTTCGGCACCCTCGGCGCCACCGGCTTCTTCACCGAAGACACCCCCTACGCCCCCAACTCCCCCTACTCCGCCTCCAAGGCCTCCTCCGACCACCTCGTGCGCGCCTACCACGAAACCTACGGCCTGCCGACGACCCTCTCCAACTGCTCCAACAACTACGGCCCCTACCAATTCCCCGAAAAACTCGTCCCCCTGATGATCCTCAACGCCCTCGAAGGCAAACCCCTGCCCATCTACGGCGACGGGCAGAACATCCGCGACTGGCTCTACGTCACCGACCACTGCTCCGCCATCTGGACTCTCGTCACGCGCGCCCCCCACGGCAGCACCTACAACGTCGGCGGCCGCAACGAACTGACGAACCTGACCGTCGTCGGCGAAATCTGCGACCTCGTCGACCGCATGGCCCCGCCGCTCCCCTCCGGCGCCCCCCGGCGCAGCCTGATGACCTTCGTCAAGGACCGCCCCGGCCACGACCGCCGCTACGCCATCGACTGCACCCGCATCGAGCGCGACCTCGGCTGGAAGCCCGCCGAAACCTGGCAGACCGGCGCCGCCGCGACCGTCCGCTGGTACCTCGACCACCCCGCCTGGGTCGCCCAAGTCCGCTCCGGCGAATACCAGAACTGGATCGCCACCCACTACAGCGCCTGACCGCGCCCCGCGGAAATTTTCCAACGATTGGAAAACTTTTTTCCAATGGTTGGAAAATCCGCGCCGGTTTTTCCAATGATTGGAAACTTTTTTTCCAATGGTTGGAAAACTTCCGTCCCCCCCGACAAACACTCTGGCATTTCGATTCACAAAAAGATAGGATGGGCCCATGAAATCCGTATCAATCATTTGCTTGTTGTTGACCCTGGCCGTTGCGGCGCAAGCCCGCAAGGCCGAAACGCCCGCCGTGGCCCCCGCCGCCACCGCCACCGAAGCCCCTGCGACCGCCATGCCCGCCATCCCCGTATCCGCCCCCCTGCCGTCCTGGTCCACCACGCCCGTCGCCCCCATCCGCCCGGCCCCGGCCCTCGGATGGAAAGACACCTACACGCTCGACAACGGCACCGCCTCCGCCGTCATCGTACCCGCCATCGGCCGCCTCGTCGCCTTCTCTTCCGGCGACGCACCCAGCCTCTTCCGCGTCGACGAGTGGTGCCGCGGAAAGCTCCCGTCCAACCCCGGCGACTTCTTCAACGCCGGCGGCGACTGGATCTGGCCCGTCGCCCAGTCGCGCTGGCCGTCGTTCTCCGAGAGCGGCAACGACTGGCCGCCCCCGGCCGTGATGGCCGACGGCCCCTGGGACTGCTCCGCGTGGGAGGACGCCGAAGGCGCGAAGTGCGCCATGCTCACCCGCAAGTACGGCGCCCCGCTCCACATCATCGTCTCGCGGCTGTTCCGGATCGAACCGGATTCCGCGGAACTCGTCGTCCGCCAGCGCATCGAACGCACCGAGCCCTCCGACATCCCCGTCGTCCTCTGGAACGTCTCCCAGATCGCCAAGCCCGACGCCGTGGCCCTGCCCGTCGCGGCCGACAGCCGCTTTGAGGGCGGCCTCCGCACGCTGACCGCCAACGGTCCCGCCCCCGGCTCCCTCTCCGACTGCGGCGACGTCCGCATCTACACCGTCACGCCCGGCGGCGAAGTCAAGCTCGGCGGCGATTCCCCGCGCGCCTGGCTGGCCGCCGCGCGCGGCAACGCCGTCATCTTCGAGTGCGCCGCCGCCGGCAACATGCCCGGCACGCCGCCCGACGGCGGATGCGTCATCGAGATGTACTCCAACGAAGGCCTCGGCTACACCGAAATCGAAACCCTCGGCCCCGAAGTCGCCCTCCAGCCCGGCACCATCCTCGAAAACACCCTCCGCATGCGCCTCGCCACCCTCCCCGCCGACGCCGCCCCCTGCGCCCTCGCCGACACCGGCCGCTCCCTCGCCGGCGAAGCCCCCGCCCCCTGACCAACCGCCACCGCACACCCAAAACACAAAGGCTCCCCATGAAAGCCCCCGGCAATCCACCCCCGGTTTCCGCCCGTCCTAGATTTCTAGGGTTTCTAGGATTTCTAGGAATCCTAGTCTCCCTCCTCCTCGCCGCCTGCTCCCGCACCGCCGACACCTCCAAGCCCATCCGCCTCACCTACAGCATCTTCTTCCCCCCGATGCACGTCCAGACCCAGACCGCCCGCGCCTGGGCCGACGAAATCACCCGCCGCACCGGCGGCCGCGTCGAAATCCGCACCTACCCCTCCGGCTCCCTCACCAAGCCCGAGCAGTGCTGGCAGGGCGTGCTCAGCGGCATCTCCGACCTGGGCATGAGCTGCTTCGCCTACACCCCCGGCCGCTTCCCGCTCCTCGAAGGCCTCGACCTGCCCCTCGAATGGCCCGACGGCCTGACCGCGACCCGCGTCGCCACCGCCCTCGCCCGCAAGTACGAGCCCCGCGAACTCGCCGGCGCCAAGCTCCTGATCATCCACGCCCACGGCCCCGGCGTCCTGGCCACCCAGCACCCCGTCCACCGCCTCGAAGACATCAAGAACCGCCGCATCCGCGGCACGGGCCTCTCCGCAGGCCTCGTCTCGCTGCTGGGCGGCACCCCCGTCGGCATGCCGCAGTCCGAGACCTACGACGCCCTGCAGAAAGGCGTCGTCGAGGGCACCTTCTGCCCCGTCGAGACGCTCAAGGGCTGGCGGCAGGGCGAAGTCGTCCGCAACGTGGCCGACACCAAGGCCGTCGGCTACACCACCTCCATGTTCGTCGCCATGAACGCCGACACCTGGGACTCCCTCCCCCCCGACATCCAGCAAACCTTCCTCGACGTCAGCGACGAATACGTCGACCGCCACGGCCGGGCCTGGAACGACGCCGACGAAGCCGGCTGGGCCTTCGTCCGCGAACTCGGCTGCGGCATCACCACCCTCCCGCCCGAAGAAGAAGACCGCTGGCGCGCCGCCGTCGCCCCCGTCAAGGCCGCCTACGTCGCCCGCTGCGCCGCCAAGGGCCTCCCCGGCGCCGACTTCCTCGCCGACGCCGAAGCCCTCATCGCCGCCGAAAAAGCCAAGGCCGCCCGGGAAGGAACCGCCCCATGAGCCTCCTCTCCGGCACCAGCGCCCGCACGGGCGCCCTCCGCACCCTCATCCTCGGCCTGGCGGCCGTCGGCTGCCTGGCCATCGCGGCCCTGGCCCTCGTGACCGTCACCGACGTCGTCGGCCGCCAGTTCGGCCACCCCGTCCCGGGCGCCTACGACCTCGTCCGCCTGCTGGGCGCCGTCGCGATGGCCTGCGCCCTGCCGCTGACCAAGGCCGTAAAGGGCCACATCGCCATCGAATTCCTCTTCCAGAAGATGAACCGCCGCGGCCGCGCCGCCACCGACACCCTCATGCGGCTGGCCCTGCTCTTCCTCTTCGGCGCCCTCACCTGGGAATTCGTCCGCCAGGGACGCATCTTCCAGGCGAGCGGCGAACAGACCCCCACCATGCACCTGCCCGTCTTCTGGGTCTTCTGGGTACTCGCCCTCGCCTGCGGCCTGACCGCGTGCGTGACCCTCTGGCACCTGCTCCACCCCTCCCGTTCCATGATGAGGCCCGGCCGTGAGTGAAATCCAGATCGCCCTTCTCGGCATCGCCGCCCTGTTCCTGCTGCTCCTCCTGAGCATGCCGGTGGGGTTCGCCATGACCCTCGTCGGTCTGGTGGGCTTCGCCGTCGTCGTCAACCCCCACGCCGCGCTGGCCGTCCTGGCCGCCGACTATTACGACGTCTTCTCCAGCTACGGCTTGACCGTCATCCCCCTCTTCGTCTTCATGGGGCAGGTCGCCTTCCACACCGGCATCTCCAAAAAACTCTTCGCCGCGGCCAACGCCTGGCTCGGCTGGCTGCGCGGCGGCCTCGCGATGGCGACCGTCGGCGCCTGTGCCGCCTTCGGGGCCATCTGCGGCAGCGGACCGGCCACCGCGGCCACCATGGCCTCCGTGGCCCTCCCCGAGATGAAGCGCCGCAAATACCACCCCGGCTTCGCCGCCGGCACCGTCGCCGCCGCGGGCGGCATCGGCATGATGATTCCCCCCAGCGTCGTCTTCATCGTCTACGGCATCATGACCGAGCAGAGCATCGGCAAGATGTTCGTCGCCGGCATCATTCCCGGGATCCTCGTCAGCCTCCTTTTCGTCGCGGCCATCGCCCTCATGTGCCGCCGCCGTCCCGCCCTGGCCCCCGCCTCCCCGCGCGCCACCTGGCGCGAACGGATCAAATCCCTGGGCGGCGTCAACGAAATCCTCCTCCTCTTCGCCCTCGTGATGGGCGGCATGTTCGCCGGCTGGTTCACCCCGACCGAGGCCGCCGCCGTCGGCGCCGCCGGCTCCGTCGCCATCGCCGCCATCGCCCGCAAATGCACCGTCAAAATGCTCGCGACCGCCCTCATGGAGACCCTGCGCACCTCCTGCATGGTCCTCGTCATCGTCGCGGGCGCCTCCGTGTTCGGCCACTTCCTGCAAATCACCAACCTCCCCACCGGAATCGCCACCTGGCTCGCCGGACTCCCCCTGCCCCCCGTCGGCATCATGGCCGCCATCCTCGTTTTCTACATGATTGCCGGCGCCTTTCTCGACGCCCTGGCCTTGGTTCTCCTCACCATCCCCATCTTCCATCCCGTCATCCTCAAACTCGGCTACGACCCCGTCTGGTTCGGCGTCATGATCGTCCTGGTGACCCAGATGGGCGTCATCAGCCCGCCCGTCGGCGTCAACGTCTACGTCGTCGGCGGCATGGACCGCTCCATCCCGCTGCAAAGCGTCTTCAAGGGCGCCATCCCCTACCTCGTCGCCCTCGTCGCCGCCACCATCCTCCTCATGCTCTTCCCCTCCCTCGCCACCTACCTCCCCTCCGCCGTCCACTAGCCCCATGCGCCCGATTCTGGAATTTCAAATTTCAAATTCGTCCATTTCCCCCCCAGGAGTCCGCCCATGACCGCCCCATCCCCGTCCTTCACCCGCATCCTCTACTGCACCGACTTCTCCGAGAACGCGACCCAGGCCTTCGCCTACGCCGTCCGCGCGGCCACCCGCAATCCCGGCGCCGAACTCCACCTCCTGCACGTCATCCCCGAACCCTCGGCGCAGTTCTGGCGCGGCTACATCAACGCGGTGGACGAAGATGTCGACGCCAACGCCCGCCGCGAAATCGACGAAAAGATCGCGACCACCTACCGCCCGCTGGTCCCCGGAAGCGTCCCCTTCACCGTCGCCTTCCGCATCGGCGACGCCTCCCAGAAGATTCTCGAATACGCCACCGAGACCCGCCCCGACCTCCTGGTGATCGGCCGCCAGGGCGCCGGCACCTCCGTCGGCAAACTCCTCTACGGCAACGTCGCCGAACGCGTCGTCCGCAAATCCCCCGCCCCCGTCCTCGTCATCCCGCCCCGCTGACCTGCCCTGACGCGCTCCGTGCGTTCGGAAAAATTTCCGGGATCAGGAGCCATTCAAGGAATACTGCATCCGCTTTTTGGGAGGTGCGGCTTTCAGCCGCGCCACTGGATGGGCGATTGTGGGGAAACTACTACATCGTAAAGTCAAAACATTCGTATTTCTCGGCCGCGGGTAGGGCGGGCAGTCCCCTGCCCGCCGTGCGAAAGGGCCGCGGCATGAAGGAAAATGTAGCGCTTTCCATGCGCTTGGCAGGCACGCGGCGGCGAAGGGACTCGCCGCCCTACCCCGAAAACATGCGAAAGAATGGAGTTTACCCCCGACATCCTGGGCATCGACGGCACCCGCGAAGTGCGCTTCGACCGGACCATCCAAGAGACCATCGTGAATCCAATCATCGGCTGGCTCGTCGAACCCGAAGACTCCCCCGGCACTTACGTTTTCCAGATTGGGGCCGACGACCTCCTCCTCTGCGAAAAATCTTTCGGAAAATGGCCCACGCAAAGTCCGCGACGTTCGCAAAGACTCGCGGAGGGGCGGGTGCGGTGCGTCACAGGCCGAGGAGGCGGCGGGCGGGAACGAGGGCGTCGAAATAGGCGTCGGCCTCCAGGTAGGGGGCCAGTTCGCCGTCGTAGACGAGGGCCGTTTTGAGGGATACGCCGGAGGGACGGGACAGACGCCGGCATTTTTCTTCCACTTCGGCAACGACTTCCTTTCCGATGCGGCGCTGGCGCTTGATTTCGACGATGCAGACCGATTGGCGCGTTTGGAGAAGGAGATCGACCTGCAACCCTTTGCGTCCTGATTTCGCGCCTGCGTTGCGATGGAAGGGGGAGGCCGAGACGATCAGGGCGCGGCCGAGGTGGAGCGAGGGGAGGAGTTCGGGGTAGTTGTTGACGATGAGGGTTTCGAACTGCAAGCCCATGACCGTTTCCCAGCCGTCGAACTGCTCCATCGAGACGAAGGCGAAGGACCCGTCGTCGATGACTTCTTTGACGGGCTCGACGAACTTGAGGTAGAAGCGGGCGTAGTTGTCGCGGATCCGGTAGCGGCGGTTTTTCACCGGGCGGCCGGACTCGGGATTGCGGCCGGCTTCGCGGGCGACAAGACCGGCGTCTTCCAGCTGGCGCAGGGCGAGGGTGATGTTGCCGCTCCGGGGGACGCCCAGGACGGCGGCGAGTTCTTCCGCCCCCTTCGGGCCATCCACGAGGGCCCGGAGGACGTGCCCCGTGAAGGCGGGGCGCCGGGTGATCACGTCCGAGAACATCTCGTCGAACTCGTTCCGGAGGACGGAGTTGGGCAGAAAGGCCAGGCGGCGGATGTTTTCGGCGGCGGGGAGGGAGGGGTCGATTTCCTCCAGGTAGCGGGGGACGCCGCCCGTGACGGAGAGCACGTCGAAGATTTCCCTCGGCGAGGTCCTCGCGGCGGCGGCGCCCCAGAAGCGGACGCAATCGCGCGGGGAGAGTTCCCGCACGACGATGTCGAGCGATCGGCGGCCCACGTAGGCGCCGTTTTCGACGATGTTGTCGCGCAGCCAGCTCGACACTCTCCCGCACAGCACCAGGACGAGGCGGTCGTGCTTTTTCAGGATGTTGTCCCACGCGATCTTGAGTTCGTCCGCGAAGGCGTCGTCGTAATGGGCCAGCCAGGAGATTTCATCAAACAGTACGACGGTTTTCTCGCCGTCGCGTATTTCCCGCGAAAGGCGCTGGAAGGCATCGTTCCAGGTTGCCGGGGCGGTGCGTTCCGCCTCGCTTTGGTCCGCGAGTTGCGAAGCGAAGGCGGCGAGTTCGTCCGCGTTGGACATCCCGGGCTTGGGGCGTCGGCCTTTGATTTTGACAAAGCGGCACCCCGTGACGGCCGCGAAACGTTCGACGAGCGTGCTTTTGCCGACCCGGCGGCGGCCCCGGCACGTCACGAGCGATGACACCCGCTTGTTCCACAACGCCGACAACTGCGCCAATTCGTCTTCGCGTCCGAAAAATTCCATGCTCTCCTCCGTGAATGCAAGGCCATCCTATCCGCTCGAACGGCACGGCACAAGGAAAAATGTCACGAGAACAAAGTTTTATGTTTTCGTGACATTCTTGATAGGGATAAGAAATGTCACCAAAACTATATAAGTTCATTGTTGTGACAACAGCGTGCGACTCCGCTAGGAAAGCGGTTTTCTTGCTTTCAATCCAGCCATCCCTCCCGTCTCCCATCCATCCGCGAAGCGGCATTCGGGATATTCTTGCTGATTCCATCCTCCCGCATCCCTCCCACACTTTGTCTGCCCAGAGGTTGCCCCTCCCACTTGCCACTCGTCACGGTGTCCGCAGCATCGACTACAGCAAATCGGCGTAGTTTTGGGATTGATGGAAGAAGCGGACGACGAACACGAGGTCCGCTTCGGCAACGTAACGGTACACGAAGAGATAGTTCCGCACCAGCACCTTGCGGTAGCCGAGGGCCGCCAGCCGCGGATGGGCGCAAAGCGGCGAGGACGCGGGGTGCTCCTGGATGCGCAGATAGGCCGCCGCCACGGCATCCGCCAACGCAACCGCGGCGGCGGGATTGGCGAGGGGCGCGGCCAGATATTCCAGAATCCCGTCGAGGTCCCCGTGGGCCGCCTCGGAAACGGCAAGCCTAGAC
>JAFYAC010000106.1 GCA_017540905.1 Kiritimatiellia bacterium
CCCACCCCGACCCCACCACTCCTCCACCACTCCTCCACCGCTCCTCTCCCACTCCTCCTTCCGCCTCCCCCTCTCGCCCCCTCCCGCCCCCCAGGCACCGTCCCACCCCCGCCCCATGTCCGGTGTAGTTTCGATATCAAAGGAAATTCTTGCATTCCCTCCGGTTTTCATCCATTCTCGACGGCATGAAACCAGAACCCATCTTTCCCCCCGGCTACCTCAAAGAGCTCCAACAACTCTTCATGCCCTGCCTGGATCGCCGCTACGCACGGATGGAGGACCAGATTCTCCTGCCGCTCGGCCTGGCGGCCTTCACCGGCGCCGTCGCCCTCCATCTCGCCTTCTACGGCGGCAAGCAACTCCTCGCCCGCCTGCGGCGGCATGTCGCCCCGCGCGAAACCGTGGTGCCGCCGGAGCCGCGCGAGGCTGTGTCCCTGCGCGGAATTCCCGAACCGGAGGACATCGAAGACGTGTGGGACCTCGACCCGCGGACGCTTTGCGGGCGCCTCCGCATCGGGTCGCGCCTCGCGGACTTGGAGCCGACGCTCGATTCGCGGTTCGTGTTCAAGAAGGTCCGCAACGGCTCGAAGCGCATCTGCGCGCGGCAGCCCGGACTGAAGGGGTGGATGAAGAAGAACGTGCCGTCGGTCACCTACTCGACGGCCATGCACTACAAAAAGCTGGCGACACGCCTCCGCCAACTGGTGGGGCTGGATGCGCGGATTCCGCTGGAGTGGCTGCTCCCGGACAGCGACGAAGCGGCGGAGGGCCTCGCCGGGCTGCCGCCCGAGGAGCGGAAGGCGGTGGCGAGGGCGAAGACGAAGCTGGATGCGCTGCTGGCTGAAAACCCCAAGGTGACGCGGCTGACGCGGGCGGTGGAATCGAAGCTGGGCATCATGCGGATGGTGACGATCCGGCGGATCCAGCCGCCGAAACCGGGGACGGGGAGGCGGCGGAAATCGAAGGAAAAGCCCAACAATCCCTTGATATCGCGAGTGGTTGGGGCGGGGGTGGGAGTGGGGGCGGGAGTGGAGCGGGAGAGGGCGTTCTGGGAGGCGTTGAGGCGGGTGCTGGGGGAGAGGAATCCGGATGCGGAGACGCGGCGGCTGCAAAGCGACATCCGGGCGTGGCTGAACGCGCCGCTGGAAGCGCGGCGGAACCGGCGGATGTAGGGCGGAAGGGGGGCCGGGAACTCGGCCGATGCGGGGGGCGTTGCCGCCGGCGCGGTGCAAGCCAGAAAATTTTTTCCAATCATTGAAAAAAACGGACCGATTTTTCCAACCATTGGAAAAATATTTTCCAATCGTTGGAAAATCCGCGGCCGGCCGCGGAGGCAGCGGATTGTGCGCACCCCGGGCGGGGGGGCGTCAGGCGGGGGGCGCGGGGACGAGGGCGCGGAGGCGCTTTTCGATTTCGGCGAGGCGGTCGTCGGGGGCGTGGCGGTGGAGGCGGATGTGGCGGCCGTTCACCATGAGGTAGCGGTTGCCGGGGATGGAGAGGAGCAGGCGGTCGCCTTCGACGGCAACCGTGCGGACGCCCAGGGACGCCGCCAGGACCCGAATGCGCGCGATCGCCAGCAGCCGCCGGACGGGCGCCGGCGGCGGGCCGAACCGGTCGCGGATTTCGTCGGCAAGGGACGCGGATTCGCCTTCGGTGGCGATGCCGGCGAGTTTGCGGTAGATGCCGATGCGCAGGTTCTCGTCCTCGATGTAGTCGCGCGGCAGAGCGGCCGCGGTCGCGGCGTCGGCCGGGTCGGGCGAGAGGTCGAGGAAGGGGAAGCGGGTCTGGACGTCGATGATCGGCCGCGGGGCCTCGCCCTTGAGCCGCGCGATGGTGCGGTCGAGGAGCTGGCAGTAGAGGTCGAAGCCCACCGCCGCGATGTGCCCGCTCTGGGCGTGGCCGAGGACGTTGCCGGCGCCGCGGATCTCGAGGTCGCGCAGGGCGAGTTTGTAGCCGGCGCCGAGGCTGGCGGTGCGCCGGATGGCCTGGATGCGTTCGCGCGCCGCCCCGAAGAGGCCCCCGTGGCGCGGCAGGAGGAGGTAGGCGTAGGCCTGGACGCGGCCGCGGCCGACGCGCCCGCGGATCTGGTGGAGGTCGGCCATGCCGAAGCGGTCGGCGCGGTCGATGAGGATGGTGTTGACGTTCGGGATGTCGACGCCGCTTTCGATGATGGTGGTGCAGAGGAGCAGGTCGTAGCGGCCGCGCACGAAGTCGCGCATGACGCCGGCGAGTTCGCGTTCGCCCATCCGGCCGTGGCCGACGCCGATGCGCAGGCGCGGGACGAGCCGCAGGAGGCGTTCGCGGACGGCGGCGATGGTGCCGATGCGGTTGTGCAGGAAGAACACCTGCCCGCCGCGGTCGAGTTCGCGCAGGATGGCTTCGCGGAGGAGTTCGTCGGTGTCCTGCGCGACGTAGGTCTCGATGGCGAGGCGCTCGCGGGGCGGGGTCTGGACGAGGCTCATGTCGCGCGCGCCGGTGAGGGAGAGGTAGAGGGTGCGCGGGATGGGCGTCGCGGAGAGGGTCAGGACGTCCACGGCGGGGTGCAGCCGCTTGAGGTGTTCCTTGGCGGCGACGCCGAAGCGCTGTTCTTCGTCCACCACCAGCAGGCCGAGGTCGCGGAACTGCACCCCCGCGCCGAGCAGCCGGTGGGTGCCGATGAGGACGTCGACCTTTCCGGACGCGACGCGCTCCAGCACGGCGGCGGTCTGGGTGGGTGAGCGGAAGCGGCTGAGGACCTCGACGGTGACGGGGAACCGCCCCATGCGCTCGCGGAACGTCTCGTAATGCTGCTGCGCGAGGACGGTGGTGGGCACGAGCACGGCGACCTGCCGTCCGTCCATGACGGCCTTGAACGCGGCGCGCATGGCGACCTCGGTCTTGCCGTAGCCGGCGTCGCCGCAGACGAGGCGGTCCATGGGGCGCGGCGACTCCATGTCGCGCTTGACCTCGGCGATGGCGCGCAGCTGGTCGGGCGTCTCGGCGTAGGGGAAGGCGCGCTCGAAGTCGTCCTGCCAGGCCCCGTCGGGCGCGAAGGCGTGTCCGGGGAGGGCGGACCTTTTCGCCTGCGTTTCGAGCATCTCGGCGGCGAGGTCGCGGGCGGCGCGCTCGGCGGCGACCTTCTCGCGGAGCCAGCGCTGGCCGCCGAGGGCGTGGAGGGGCGGGCGGGTGCGGCCGACGCCGACGTAGCGGCTGAGCAGGTGCGTCTGGCTGGTGGGGACGTAGAGGCGCGCGCCCTCGGCGTACTCCACCGCGAGGGCCTCCTGCGGCTGGCCGTCGAACACGATTTCGTAGAGGCCGAGGTACCTGCCGATGCCGTGGTCCACGTGCACCACCAGCTCTCCCGGACGCAGGTCCGTCCAGTCCGCCAGCCGCTCCCCCGTCGCGTCCCGGGCCCTCGCCGCGGCCCCGGCGCGGGCGCGGCGCGAGGGACCCGACTTGCGCGTGCCGTAAAAATCCGCCTCCGAGACCGCCGCCACCTTCGCGCCCGGCAGCTCGAAGCCCCCCGACAGCGCCGCCGGCGCGTGCAGTCCCGCCGCCGGTATGTCCCCGTGCGACTCGGCGAACCGCCGCGCCGCCGCTTCCGTCGCGAAGAAGAAGTGCAGCTTCCACCCCTTCCCCGCGAGCCCCTTCAGGCGCTCCGCCAGCTTCCCGCGCTCCCGCTCCAGCGCGTCCGGCGGCAGCACCCGGTCCGAGAGCGGCGCCAGCCCGTCGAACGGGCGCACCCCCGCGTCCGCGATCTCCACCAGCTCCGCCTCCGGACGCAGCGGGAAGGCCGTCGTGCCGTCCCCGCCCCCTGCATCCAGCTGCCCGCCGCCCGCGAAGCGCCGCGCCATGCGCATCCGCCAGTTCGTGAACTCCCGCCACACGCTGCGGTCCGCGTCGGCGCCGGACGCCTGCGCATCCGGCCCCGCCGCCAGCTCCGCGCCCATCGCCCAGTGGTGCAGCAGCCCCTCCGGCGAGAACCAGACGAACGACGCATCCTCCGGCAGATACTCCTCCACCCCCGCGCCCCCCGCGCCCGTCGGCGACGGCGCCGCGGCGCCCGGCACCTGCGCCTCCTCCTCCGACGCCGGCGGCAGCTCCAGCTCCCCCGCCTCCCCGCGCGAGCGCTGGTCGGCCGGGTCGAACCACCGTATGCTCTCCAGCGTGTCGCCGAAGAACTCCATGCGCGCGGGCCAATCCTCCGTCGGCGGCCACACGTCCAGCACGCCGCCGCGGCGGCTGGCCTGGCCCTTCGCGAGGACCTCCGCCTCGAACCCATACCCGGCCTCCACCAGCCCCCCGCACAGCTTCTCCAGATCGTACTCCCGCCCCGCCTTCACCCGCACCCGGCGCCCCTGCATCCAGTCCGGCGGCGGCACCGGCTCCAGCAGCGCCTGGATGCACGTCGCGACGATTCCGCGCGCCCTGCGCCCCTTCGCGTCGAGGCACCGCTGGAGCGTCCGCAGCCGCTTTCCCTCCGCCTCCGGCGAGAGACGCCCCGACGCCAGGCGCGAACTCTCCGACCGCACCGGCGGCAACTCCAGCCGTTCGCCTTCCGGGACCCCGAGCGCCGCCAGGTCGTCCGCCAGCCGTTCCATCGCGCGCGCGCTTTCCGTGACGGCGACGACGAGCCCGGGCGCCTCCCGGGCGGCGGCGGCGGCGAACCACGCCCGCGCCCCCTCCTCCATCTCCCCCGCCCGGCCGGCGCCGCCGGGCGACATGGCGGACCGCAGCGCGCGCCGCACCCCCGCCGGCGCCGCCAGCTCCGCAACCAACCCTTTGTCCTTCTTCTCGCCCATGTGTCCCTACACCCTACACCATCCCCCCGCCCCCGTCCATCCCGGCAGCGCCCTCCGGCGCGCGCCGCCCGCGATATCAAGGAAAAACCGGCCGTTCCCCCGTGTTTTCCGCGATCTCGGTCCTCTCCCGCTTGTCCGGACGCCCCCCAATCAGGAACGCCTCTGCTTGCCGCAAGCAGAGGTCCCCGGCGATATGGCTAGCGCGGCTTGTGTAGTTCTGGGGGCTTTTCAGAAAGTTTCCACCCACATGGTCGCGCGGAAGCGCGACCCTCCCCCGGAGGCTCTGCGCGGGGAGGGCCGCGCGGACGGCGGGTTTCCGGCATGCCCCCGAAGCGCCCTGGGGAGACGGCCCGCGCGGAACCGCGTCCCAAACGAGATTGACAGCCCATCCCCTCCTTTCTATTATGCGGAACGTGTTTGGCCGCTTCCAATCCAGATGGGTGGCGCGGATGCCGTCCGGCGTCCGTGGCCTTGCCATTGGGCTTGCGGCGTTGCTGGGAGCCGCGCTGCTCCCCGCGCGCGCCGTCCAGCCCGGCCCGCTGGTTCCGCCGAAGGCCGACATCCTTTCCGTCGAATGCCAGCAGCGGCCCGCCCATGCGTTCGCCTACGCCGGCGCCGGCATCCGCCCCCCCGACATGGCCCCGGCGCCATCCGTGGAATCCGGCTACTTCCTGATCGAGTGGTTTGCGCACTCGCCGGGCATCCCGCCGGGGGCGCTTGTCATGCTCGAAACCATTTCCGACCGCCAATCCCTGGTGCAGAACCACATCCACCGCACCACGTCCAAGTCCGAAGGCAACCAGACGACCCGCATCGAGATTTCCCCCGAGCAAACGCGCGCCGGCGGTCCCGTGCGGGAGTGGCGCGTGCGCATCGTCTGGCGCGGACGCGCCCTGGCCGCCCGCACGTCGCCCGGATGGGCCGCCGCCCGGAGGGCCGGAACGTGACCGCCCCCGTCCAGCCTGCCCCGCCCGCCGCCAACCGCATACTCGCGGCGTCCGTCGACGGGTGCACGCTGGTGGCGGTCGTCGGGAAGGCCACCTTCCGCCTCGCCCCCGCCTTCAAGCAGGCGACGCAGGCCGCCCGGCTGGCCGGCAGCGAACTGATCGTCGTCGACATGGGCCAATGCCTCTCGATGGACAGCACGTTCATGGGCGGGATGGCCTCCCTCGGATTCGCCGCGCAGAAAGCCAGGGACTTCGCGCTGGTGTTCATCAACCTCTCCCCGTCCGCGATGGGGTTGCTCAAGGGCCTCGGCCTTCTCCGCCTGCTCAAGACGTACCCGGCGGGGGCCCTGCCCGAAGGCCTCGGCGCCCTCGAAGCGCTCATCGCGAACCTCCAGCCGGTCACGGCCGACGAACTGGCCGGCTCCGACCTCGCCGCTTTCATGTACGACGCGCACGAGACCCTGACGCGCGCCGATTCCGCCAACCTGCAGAAGTTCAAGGACGTGCTTTCCTTCCTCCGGCAGGACATGGGCGCCCCGCCCTCGGGCTCCGCCCCGGCCTCGCCATGCTGAAAAGCAGTTCCAAGTTCCAGACGCAACTGGCCATGCTCGCGGACGTGGTCCTGGTATGCCTGGCGATGGTCCCGGCCCTCGCCATCCACAAGATTCTCTGGCGGTGGTATCCCGCCGTCTTCGCCGGCCAGTTCGACTTCTTCTGGGACCAGGCTTGGCTCTTCGTGCTGATCGTCTTCGCATGGATTCTGGTCTTCGACTTCGCGGGCCTCTACGACGAAGCCCTCGACATGGGCCGCGGCAGCGCCCTGGCCAGGACCGCGCAGGCGAGCCTCGTGAGCCTCGCCGTCCTGCTCGGCCTCCTCTACGTCCTCAAGCTCCACAACTTCCCCCGCACGCTCCTGCTCCTGCACACCTTCTTTTCCGCCGCCGCGGTCGCCCTGCGCATCATCTGCCTGCAGCCCCTTTTCCTGCGCGTCCAGCAGCGCCGCCGGCTCGTCCTGGCCGGGCATCCCGGCGACGTGCCGCCCGTCCTCGCCTGGCTCCGCTCGCCCGCGAACGCCGCCCACTTCGAGCTCGTGGGCCTGCTCCATCCCGCCGGGACCCAACCGCCCGACGGCGTCCCCTCGCTGGGCACCGACGACCGCTTTTCCGACACCCTCCACTCGACGGTGGTCGACGACGTGGCCCTCCTGCCGGCGCATCTCCCGGCCGACCGCGTCTCCGCGTGGCTCCGGCAGTGCCAGGAGGAAGGCATCGAAACGCTCGTCTTCGCCTCCCACCTCAAGCCCACCATCGCCCGCCTCGAACTCGAAGAAATCGGCGAAACCCCCGTCCTCCTCTACACCACTGCCGTCCGCTCCACCTGGGCCCTGCTCGTCAAGCGCTTCGGCGACATCCTCCTCTCCGGGGCCGCCCTGCTGCTCCTCTCCCCGCTCTTCCTCGTCTTCGCGGCCCTGATCAAGCGGACCTCCCCCGGGCCGGTCTTCTTCGCCCAGCGCCGCTGCACGTGGCACGGGCGGACCTTCCCCATGTACAAGTTCCGCACCATGGTCGCCAACGCCGAGGAAATCCGCGCCGAACTGCAATCCCAAAACGAGGTAACGGGCCCCGTCTTCAAGATGAAGAACGACCCGCGCGTCACCTCCATCGGCCGTTTCCTGCGCAAATACTCCCTCGACGAACTGCCCCAGCTCTGGAACGTCCTGCGCGGCGACATGTCCATCGTCGGCCCCCGCCCGCCCATCCCCGACGAAGTCGCCCAGTACGAGAACTGGCAGCGCCGCCGCCTGAGCATGCGCAGCGGATGCACCTGCCTCTGGCAGATCGGGAGCCGCAACGCCATGTCGTTCGTGGAATGGATGCGCCTCGACCTCAAGTACATCGACACCTGGTCCCTCTCCCTCGACCTGAAGATCATCGCCAAGACCTTCGCCGTCGTCTTCCGCGGCACCGGCTACTGAGCCCCATGTCCACCGCAGCCCCCCCCGAAAAGCGCCCCGCCCTCTTCTTCGACCGCGACGGCGTCGCCAACGCCTCCCCGGGCCCCGGCTACGTCAACCGGCTGGCGGACTTCCGCATCCTGCCCGGCTTCCTCGACTGCGTCCGGGCCGCCGCCGGCCGCGGATGGCCCTGCGTCGTCGTGACCAACCAGCGCGGCGTCTCCCGCGGCCTCACCCCGCCCGCCGAACTCGAAGCCATGCACGGCCTTCTCCGCCGCACCCTGGCCGACCGCGGACTCGCCCTCCTCGACATCCTCGTCTGCACGGCGGCCGACGACAACCATCCCGACCGCAAGCCCAACCCGGGGCTCCTCCTGACGGCCGCCGCCCGCCACAACCTCGACCTCTCCCGCTCCTGGATGGTCGGCGACCGCGAAAAGGACGTCGAAACCGGCCGCCGCGCGGGCGTCGCCGTCACCGTGCGGCTCGACGACGACGGCACCGGGGCCAACCCCGACAAAAACAAACCCTCCGCCGCCACCTACCGCGTCCCCGACATCGCCGCCTGCGCCGACCTCCTCCGCACCCGCCTCCCCGACCTGCGCGCCCCGTGACGCGCGCTCCCCGCCCTCCCGTTCACACCTCCCACGACAAAAACGCCCACCGGAAATCGTGCCGGTGCCGCAGCCGCCCATCCTCCCCCCTGGGAATCCGCTCCGCGTACGCCCGCACCCGCTTCTCCTCCGCCGCCGACAGCTCCCCCACCCTCCACCGCACGCTCCCCACGAACTCCTCCGTGTCCGCGTACTCCAATCCCCCCCGCGTCTCCAGGAAATCCACCTTCGCCCAGTACCCCATCTGCGCCAGCATGTTCACCGCGTACAGGTATCCCGGCCTGGGCACCGACCGCCGCCCCAGCACCTCCCGCAGCTCCCCGTCCAGGAAAAACCCGCCCGCGTGCAGCGTGAGGCAGCAGCGCACCTTCGCCTTGGAACACATCTTCGCGAGCGCCCCCTGCATGTCCAGCGCATCCATCGCCCGCGAACAGACCACCAGGTCCGCCCGCGGCACCCGCGACCAGTCGTCCGCCCAGGCCAGCCGCTTCGCCACGATCTTCTTCCGCACCCCCGCCTCCTCCGCCGCCGCCGCGAGCAGCCGCAGCATCCCGTCCGCGAAATCGCACGCCCACACCTTATCCAGCCGTTGCGCCAGCGGGACCGCCAGGTTCCCGCTCCCGCACCCCATGTCCATCGCCGTGCGCACCCCGCCGAAATCGACCCTCGCCAGGAACTCCCTCGCGTAATCGTTCCCCTTCTCCCTGCGGCTGCGGGCGACCGCCCGCCGGTTCCACTCCTCCGCGGTGCGCGGCGGGTACCCCGACGACGCCGCCTGCCGCCTCGCCATCCCCGCGAAATCCACCCCCATCAACCCGTCCTCCGCCTCCAGCGGCCCCCTGCGCCGCGCGGCCCCGCCCTTCCCCTTCACGGCCCGTCCTCCCGCACTTCCCCGAACACCTCCGCCGCGACCTCCGCGAACCGCGCATCCAGCTCCCGGCCCGCCTCCGCGCAGAACGCCCCGTACCGGTCCAGGAACCGCGCCCCGAACGCCGTCAACTCCGCGCCGCCCCGCTCGCTGCCGCCCTTCCGCCGCCTGAGGAACGCCCGCCCGAACCCCTCTTCCGTCTGCCGCAGGATCTTCAGCGCCTTGACGTACGACAGCCCCATCGACTTCGCCGCCCGCTGGATCGATCCCGTCTCCCGCACCCCCCCGAGCAATTCCAGCACCCCCGGACCGAAAAACACCCGTCCCCCCTCCCCCGACAGCGACAACTTGACCCTCAGCCGCAGCCGGGGCGTTCCCGGCCCATCCTCCATCGTGCCATCCATCGACTTGCCCATAGGTGCTCTCCGCATTCTCCGCGCCCGACCCTACTCCCTTCCCCCCCGCCCCGCAACCGCAATTCCGCAATCCCGACCTTTCCGCTTGCCATCCGGCCCGCCCTGCCCTACCTTCGTGACCGCATCCAAACCATGCAAACCAGAAAGGAACCCACCATGAAGAAACTCGCCATCCTCATCGCCGCCGCCGCCGTCGCCGCCGCCCTCTCCGGCTGCTGCTGCCCCAAGGCCTGCACCAAGGACGCCGCCAAGCCGGCGTGCTGCGGCGAAGCCTGCACCTGCGCCGAAGCCTGCACCGACTCCTGCGCCTGCGCCGCCCCCAAGGCTGCCAAGAAGGCCGCAAAGAAGGCCGAAGCCGAAGCCGCCAAGCCGGCCAAGAAGGTCACCAAGAAGAAGGCCGCCGCCGCCGAGTGATCCCCTCCCCCCCCTACCCCGGAGGCCCCCCGGCCTCCGGTTTTTTTGTCCCCCCCCATTTCGGATATCAAGGAAAACACGGGGATTTTCGCTCCTCCCCCCCCGGGTTTTGCGCTTTCGCCCGCCATGCGTCTCCGCTACACTCCCGCCCCGTGCGCCCTTCCCGCGCCCCCCGCCGCCCCATGAACCCCGCCGCCATCCGACTCCTCAACCAGCACCTCGCCGCGCCGCGCTTCGGCGACCCCGCCGCCGTGGTCGCCCACATGGGGGCCATGCAGGCGCAGGAGTACCGCATGGTGCGCTGGGCGGTGGCGATGCGTACCCGCCGCCCCTCCGCCAGCGCCTTCAAGGCGGCGTTCGACGGCGGGCGGATCGTGCGCCTCCACCTGATGCGCGGCACCTGGCAGCTCGTGGCCGCCGAAGACTACTGGACGTGGCTCGCCCTCTGCGCCCCCAAGGCCATCGCCGTCACCAAAGGCTGGATGGCCGGCAACGGAATCTCCATCCCCGCCCGCGAACAGGCGCGCGTCCGGGACATCCTCGCCCGCACGGCGGCGGCCATGGGGAGCGCCACGAAGGACGATTTCGTCCGGGCCCTGGCGGCGGCGGGCGTGCGCCTGGACGCCCACCGGCTCTCCTACCACATCCGCATGGCGGAATTCGAGGGCACCCTTTGCAGCGGGGACCTGCTGCCCATGGAAACCACCTACGCGCTGGCCTCCGCCAAGGTGCCCCGCCCCCGCACCGCGGACAAGATCGACCGCGACGAAGCGCTGGCCCTCTTCACCCGCAAATACTTCCAAAGCCGCCAGCCGGCGACCCTGGAAGACTACGTCTGGTGGTCCGGAATGACCGTCGCCGACTGCCGCCGCGGCATCGCCCTGCTGGGCGGGGCCCTCCGGACGGAGCGGTTCGCCGGACGCGATTTCATCCTGTCGGACGCCTGCCGCACGCGGGGCTTCCGGCGGAAAACAACCCTCCTGGTGCCGCCCTACGACGAATACCTGATCGGCTACAAATCCCGGGACCTGGTCCTGCCGCCGGAGCACCGCCACCGCGCCCACAACAACAGCGGCATCTTCCAACCCATCATCGTCCGCGACGGCCAGGTCTGCGGCAACTGGACCCCCTACGCCAAGGCCCCCCGCGCCGAATTCTTTGCCGGCGCCCCCTCCCCCGAGGAAGTGCAGGCCGCCTGGCAACAATACGAAATCTACAAGACCACATAACGCATCCCCCACCCCACCCCCGCACAATCCGGTGCCCCATCGGCCCGACGCCCGTTTTCCAATGATTGGAAAATATTTTCGCTTCTTTGGTGGATCGCGGCGATGGGGGTTGGGGCGATGGGGTCCGTATCCAAGGCATGGGGTGTGCACAAACATTCGCCCTCCTTGATTCTTGCAGTCGCGGAATTCGGGAGATGGATCCAGCAGAGCGGTTTTGGCAATACTGTGGCTGAGCTCATGGAACCAACCAGGGAGGTGCGGCTTTCAGCCGCGCCCTGACGGATGGGGCGCGGAAGGAAAAAGAGACAACCTGGACAACTCGGGACCCCTCTTTCAAGGCGCCCCGCCCCAACCGTGCGGCGGCTGGGAAGCGGGTGGATTCTGGGGCGCGGGCGTCCCGCCCGCGGGTTGCATGGAGATGGAAAACCGGCCGAAAATGTCCATCTTCTCCCCTCATCTCCCATCCAGCGGCGCGGCTGGAAGCCGCACCTCAGGAAGTCGCGCGGTGCTTGTTCAAAAGGTCTTGCGTCACTTCCGGGGGTGCGGCATCCTGCCGCGCCGCTTGTCCAAGTCCATGGCGCGGCCGAAAGCCGCATCTTCCAGGGCGTTTCCACACCACATGGTCGCGCGGAAGCGCGGCCGTTGCGCTCTCCACGGGGAGGGACGCGCTTCCGCGCATCCTCCTGTTTCTTGCGTTGTTCCGCTTGTTCCCGAACCACTGGCCACGCGCGGCCGCCGCGCGGTGGATGCCTCAGCCCCGGCGGGCGTCGAGCCAACCCCAGAGGGCGCCGAGGAGGAGGCCGGCGATGACGGAGAAGGTCGTGCCGGGGTCCATCATGCCGAAGGCGCCTAGCGCCAGGAAGGCGAGGAGCAGGGCGCTCGTGATGGGCGGGAGGGCGATGCCGAAGGCGGTGTCGAGGCGGTTGCGGAGCCAGATGTAGCCGAAGAGGCCGTAGATGGTGCCGAGAAGGCCGACGGCCATGCCGCCGCCGGCAAGCGGCATGGCGAGGTAGTGGGCGAAGGTCGTCGCGGCGGCGAGGCCGAGAAAAAAGACGCAGAAGCGGCGGCTGCCGATGCGGTGCTCCAGGATGCGGCCGAGGTCCATCCACCAGAGGAGGTCGAAGAGCAGCGCCCAGATTTCGGCATGGACGAGGACGGGGGTGAACAGGCGCCAGATTTCGCCGTGGCGGAGGGCGGCCGGATTGAAGAAAAGGTCCGGCAGCACGGGCTTGAGGGGACCGAGCCAGCCGAGCAGGTACACGGCGGCGGAGAGGGCGAGGACGATGCCGCAGACGCCGCCCAGGGGCCAGACGGTTTCGCCGCCGGCGGTGGCGGCGTTCATGCGGGAAAGCCAGGCGGCGCGGGCGGCGGTGGGTTCCACGGCGGCTTCCTCGCGGGAGCGGCGGAGGCGTTCGGCGGCGGCCGCGGCGGCGGATTTTTGGAATTCCTCGGCGTCGGGCATGGAGAGGAAGCGCGAGAAGAGCGCCTTGGCTTCGTCCACGCGGTCTTCGTCGAGGACCCAGATCTGCCAGAAGGGATGGCCGGGCGGCGGTGGCTCGACGGTTTCGGTGCGGGCGTCGATGCCGTGCACGAAGAGGTAGGCCGAAAAGAGTTCCGACCGTTCTTCGTCTTCGAGCTGCCCGATCTTGCGCACGTCAGCGGGGGCCGAAGGGGGGCATTCCGCCGAGGCCGCCGAAGCCGCGCGGCATCTTCTTGCCCATCTGTTTCATGCGCTTGGCCATCTGCTTGGCCTGCTTGAAGCCGCGCAGGAGTTCGTTCAGGTCGCTGACTTCGCAGCCGCTGCCCTTGGCGATGCGGCGGCGGCGGGAGGCGTTGATGATGTCGGGATGGCGCCGCTCGCGCGGGGTCATGCTCTGGATCATGGCTTCGGTCTTCTTGGCGCGGACTTCGCCTTCGCCGAGCATCTTGTTGCGCACGTTTTCGGCGATGGAGCCCATTCCGGGGATGAGTTCGAGGAGCTTGCCCATGGAGCCCATGCGGCGGATCTGCTTCATCTGCGCGAGGAAGTCTTCGAGGTCGAGTTCGCCCTTGGCCTTGAATTTTTCCTGGATGCGGACGGCTTCGTCGGCATCGATGGATTCCTGCACCTTCTCGACGAGGCTGATGACGTCTCCCATCCCCAGGATGCGCGAGGCCATGCGGTCGGGATGGAACGGTTCGAGGTCTTCCGCGCGCTCGCCGACGCCGGTCAGCAGGATGGGACATCCGGTGACGGATACGACGGAAAGGGCGGCGCCGCCGCGCGCGTCGCCGTCGAGCTTGGTCATGACGAGGCCCGTCAGGCCGACGGCTTCGTGGAAGGTCTTGGCAACGGACACTGATTCCTGGCCGATGGCGGCGTCGAGGACGAGGATGACGTTCTGCGGCTCGACGGCGTTGCGCAGGGCGGTGAGTTCGGCGACGAGTTCTTCGTCGATCTGGAAGCGGCCGCCGGTGTCGTAGACGACGATGTCGTAGTAGTTTTCGCGGGCGAAGCGGAGGGCGCGGCGGCCGAGGTCGGGGACGCTCTCGCCGGGCTCGGGCTTGACGATGCCGGCGCCGGTCTGCCCGGCGAGGACTTCGAGCTGCTCGACGGCGGCCGGGCGGCGGATGTCGCAGGCGGCGAGAAGGACTTTCTTGCCTTGCTTCTTCCACAGGCGCGCGAGCTTTCCGCTGGTGGTGGTCTTGCCGGAGCCGTGGAGGCCGAGCATCATGACCTGCGACGGGATGGCGCGCAGGTCGAACTCGCGGTGCTCGCCGCCGAGGAGGGCGGTGAGTTCGTCGTGGAAAATCTTGATCAGCTGCTGCCCGGGCGTCAGGGAGGAGAGGACCTCGGTGCCAAGGCTCTTTTCCTTCACGCGGTCGATGAAGGCCTTGGCGGTCGCGTAGTGGACGTCGGCCTCCAGCAGCGCGAGGCGCACCTCGCGGAGGGCGTCCTGGATGTTTTTCTCGGTGAGGGTGCCCTGTCCGCGGAGGTTGCGGAAGACGGTTTGCAGTCGGTTGGAGAGTCGGTCGAACATGGTGCCATCCTACACCGCGCCGCGGACCGGCGCAAGGGCGGCCCTTCTTCGGCGGGAAAGTGGCCGCAATCGAGCCCCCCGGTGTCCCCACTCCCCGCCCGCGTCACTTGTTTCTGCGCCCGCGGCCCCCGCCGTGCGTCGCTTTGGCGTAGAAGCCGGGGATGAGGGAGAGGTCGGAGCCGAACCATTTCTCGGAGATGCGCCGGATGGTGCCGTCGGCGGCCATCTCCAGGAGGGTGGACCAGACTTCGTCCGCGAGGGGCGCGTCGCTCTTGCGGAAGCCGATGCCGTATTCCTCGGGGGCGAGGCCTTCGTCGAGGATGCGGAAGGGGCGCTTGTCGCGCTGGATGGCGTAGTTGGCGACGATGAAGTCCATCACGACGGCGTCCGCGTGGCCGTCCTCGAGTTCCTGGAAGGCCCCGACGCTGATGCTGCGCTCGAGGATTTCCTTGAGGATGCCGCGGAGTTCGGGGGTGTTCTCGAGCGCATCGAGAGCGGTGGAGCCGGCCTGCACGGAGACGACCTTGCCCTTGAGGTCGGGGAAACGGTGGTACGGGGAGTCCTGGCGCACGACGACGACCTGCTCGTTGCGCAGGTAGCCGGGGGTGAAGTGCATGCGTTCGAGGCGGTCGTCGGTGATGGTGCAGCCGGCCCAGACGCAGTCGATGAGGCCCCGGGCGAGGTACTGCTCCATTTCGCGCCATTCGATGACCTTGAGGTTGAGCTGCCATCCGCGGCGCTTGCAGACTTCGCGCGCGAGCTCGATATCGTAGCCCGTGAAGGTTCCGCTCTCGTCCGGGAAGGCCATGGGCGGGAACGATTCGGTGACGCCGACGGTCAGCATGGTCCGCGCCGGCTCCTCGACCTTTTCTTCGCGGCAACCGACGCAGGCCGCGAGGGCGGCGAGCAACACACCGGCGAGCGGCAACATTCGCTTGGACATCATACGAGCTTTTCTCCGTACAAGGCACCGCCGGCATGGCAAGCCACGGGCGCACCGGGCCGGCGAGCGTGTTTGTACATTCGCCCCCGCCCCCGCGCAACCCAAAAAAACGCGGCACGCGGCGGCGCGGATGGGGCCCTTCCCGCCGTTTCCGCTTGATACGGGGCGGGGACGTGGTGTAACCATCGCCTTTGCCGCGTGTAAACGGGGTGAACAGGAAAACCCAACCGCCGGAGAACCCGCCATGCCCATCGACATCAACGACGCTTTCATCAACGCGCAGTTCCAGAACTTCGTGGATTTCGCGAGGGGCAAGGGCGCCGGCACCAAGGTCCGCGCCCTCATCGGCAACGACGGACCGGAGCACACCGTCGGCGCCAAGTCGGAATCCGTCCTCAACAAGCTCTTCTTCCGCGTCCCCTCCAACAAGGCCGTCAACAACGAGGTCCGCACGATCTTCCGAGACTCCGTCGCCCGGATGTTCGGCGGCGAGGAGCACATCCCCGCCTCCGTCAAGACCGCCATGAAGCTCGGCGACTACGGCAAGGGCCGCCCCCTGACCGCCCGCCGCATCCTGGCCGTCCGGTCGGCCCTCGAAGAGATCGCCGCCAAGCACGATGACTTCCTCCAGCGGGGCCTGGACAACTACGGCGAACGCGCGAACGGCGCCGCCGCGGACCGCGTCAAGGTCGCCTACGCCTGCTGCCACGGCAACGCCGACGCCATGGACGTCGTGGACAAGCACCTCGGCACGATCCTCGAAACCGGCGAAGGCGACCTGCGCAGCGAGCAGGAGGTGCGCCAGCGGGTCGAGGGCCTGGTCGCGAACCTGGCGCAGCTCAAGGCCCTCTCCCGCAAGAACGCCGGCATCTACGTGGCGGGCCGGGAGATGCTCGTCATCCTCGGCAAGCCGGTGCCGCGGGACATCCTCGCCGGCCTCGTGCAGGCGGCGAACCGGGCGCCGCTGAACCTGTTCCGCCGCCTCGACGCGGGCTCCAGGGGCATGGAGATCCACAAGGCGGTCCGGCAGTTCTACGACATCCTCCAGGCGGCCCTGGACTCCTCCGGCGCCGCCAAGAAGTACGCGGCGGAACCGGATGCGAAGACCACGCTGCGCGCCTTCGTGGGCATGGTCATGCTCTCGCGCTGCAGCGCCGCCGCGCTGGGGCGCCTCCGCGACGCCCTGAACGCCCCGACCACCGCCCACCTCTACCGCCTCTACTCCCGCTACCGGAACGGGGAGACCGACGGCGTCCCCCGCGGCGAAGTCTCCGTCCAGACGCTGGAGGGCCTGAAGGACGCGGGCGAAATCGCCGGCAACTTCCTGGAGATGCTCTCCTACTGCGTCCACGAGAACCTCATCCGGGTCACCCCCGGCGCCACGCCGGTGGAAATCGGCGAATGCAACGGCATCCCCGACCTCGAAGCCCTGGGCGGGGACGACCTCGTCGAAGAAAACCTCTCCCTGGCCCGCGCCATCAACGCCCAGAACGTCGACGCCTACCTCGACGCCACCGTCAAGGGCCAAGTCCGGGCGGCGGACGAAGCCCGGCGCATCCTCCGCAACAAGCTGGGCGAGTGCAACAACCCGCTCCGATCCCTCGGCTCGCGGCTCGGCGCCAACGCCGCCGCCATGATGAACATCACCGTCTGCGGCGAAATGCGGAAACTCGCCGCCGACCAGACCAGCCAGTTCGAGCAGGACCTCGCCCACGGCATCGACGCCACCCTCCAGGACGGCGACCGGACCATCAAGCTCTCCAACGACTTCGCCACCGCCCGCGACCAGCTCGCCCGCTTCGTCACCGGCGACGACACCGCCCGCTACGAAACCCTCCCGCCGCCCGCCCGCGGCAAAGTCCACCTCCTGATGGCCCTCCTCTCCCAGAAAACCGAAAAAGCCGGCGAAAACGGCATCCAATACGCCGTCGCCCCCGAAGAAAACCAGCCCATCTTCGACCTCGGCACCCCGCCCCGCGGCACGGGCCGCGCCACCCGCACCTTCACCATCGAGAAGAAGGACAACGGCGGCATCGACCTCCTCTACGAAGTGGACAAGCAGATCAACTCCTTCGAGGCCCACGACCAACCCGGCGAAAACCTCCCCCTGGCCCCCGAAAGCAGCATCAAGTCCCTCCTCGGCTACAGCCTCGCCGGCAACGAATTCAACCGCCTGGCCAACCTCGACTACGCCCCGTACAACGACGACCAGGTTTCCTCCCGCATCACCGAAACCGAGACCCTCCCCGGCGGCACCGTCGCCTGCAAACCGCACGCCCTCTTCCGGGCGCTGGACGCCATGCCGGAGCCATTCCGGATCCAGGCCGACTGCACCCTCGACTTCGAACTCAACCTCGTCCCGGCCCAAGACGCCTAGGCGGAAGCGGAGCCCCCCATGGAACCCGACGAACTGCTGCCGGCCTTCGTGGCTCGCCTGGGCATCGAAGGCCTCGCCGTCCACGACGGCGCCTGCGCCCTGGAAATCGACGGCATGCCCGTGGACATCGCGCCGGTGCCGGATGGCGCGGCCCTGGCCGTATGCGCCGTCCTCGGCAAACCCCCGCCGGAAAAAGAAGAAATCTTCCTCGAGACCCTGCTGGAAGCGACCATCCACTTCCATTCCCGCGACGACATGGCCTTCGGCCTGCTGTCCGACACCGGCGACCTCGTCCTCCAGTGGCGCACTCCTACGGCCGGCCTGGACCTGGACGCCTTCTGCGCCCGGCTCGAAACCTTCATCAACCGCGCCGACCAATGGCGCCGCACCCTCGAAGACTTCCGCCCCGCCGCCGAAGCCGCCGTCCTCCAGGAAGAATCCTCCTCCCCCACCCTTGGCAGCTCCGGCTTCCTGACCGTGTAGCCCCCGGCAAGGCGGCCCCGCCTGCGGCGCAAACACGGAGGAGCTGGAGGAAGGAGACACGGAGTTTTTTTGGGGGGCGTTTGCGGGAGGAGCATCCGCGCCCTCCAAACCCTTTGCCAATAGCGCGGTCACAAAAACGTTGTGGCTTCAAACCGTTGTCCCACCATCCATTTCCCTAGAGCAGTTTAAGAAATACTGTGGCCGTTTCGGGAGGGCCGCGCTTTGTCGCGGCCGTGTGCAAGGACGAAAAACCAGGCCCGGACGAAGCCGGGCCCTCCCCGGCTTGCGGCCACACTTTTTCTTAATTTGCTTTAGCCATCCCCGTGGAGATCCCCCCGGTCGCGCTTCCGCGCGACCATGTGGTGAGGACACGCCCTGGGAGGTGCGGCTTTCAGCCGCGCCGCTGAATGGGAGATTACAGGAGAACCTCTACATTTCAGACCGGTTTGCGTCTCCTGGCGCTTCCTCGCGCTTGCCCGCCGCTGGCCGCCCCGCGACTTCCGCCACATGCGCCGCCTCCCGCTCCGCTCATTTACGCCCGCGGCGGCCGTAGTCCTCGTCCACCCGCCGGCGCCACGCCTGGCCGACCGACCCGGCCGTGCGCAGGCTGGCCGCGGCCTCCGACACGCTCTCGTACTGCGCCTCCCATCCGGCCGCGTCCGCGACCACGTTGCACGTCAGCTCCGCGCGGATGCCGAGTCCGTGCGCCTCCGCGTACGAATCGATGTTCGCGCCGAGGAACAGGAACTCCCAGCCGTATTTCTCCTCCTCCCGCACCATCTCCCGGATCCGCTCCCGCGTGTATTCCTGGCTGGCGTTTTCGAGGCCGTCCGTGTTGATGACGAACAGCGTGTGCCCCGGCCTCTCCGCCGGCCGCGCCTCCCGCTGCTTCCGCGCGATGTGCCGGATGGCCCGCCCCACCGCGTCCAGGAGCGCCGTGCAGCCCCGCGGGAAGTATTCGCGCCCCGTCAGCGGCCGCACCCGGTCCAGGTCGGTCCGGTCGTACAGCACGTCGAAGCGGTCGTCGAACAGTTCCACCGACACCAGCGTCCGGCCCGGCACCCGCCGCTGTTTCTCCACCAGCTGGTTGAAGCCGTCGATGACGGCGCGCTCCATGCCCTCCATCGACCCCGACCGGTCCAGCACGAACACCAGTTCCGTCAGCTCCGGATTCCGCTTCCCCGCGCCCTTGTTGCCCTTGTTGTCGTTCTTCTTCATCATGTCGAACTCCTTTCCTGTCGTTCTCGACGCCCCCCATTATGCCCCCGTTCCGCCCGGAGGGGTCAACGCGCCGTGGACAATATCTTTCTCCACCCAGCGGCGCGGCTGGAAGCCGCACCTCCGGAAGCCACGCGATGCTTGTTCAGAAGGTACCGCGCCACTTCCGGAGGTGCGGCATCTTGCCGCGCCCAAGCGGATGGAGAGCGGGAGCACAGAAAAGAATCCGTGCCTGACCGGTCTTCACTCGTCTGGATACAGCGTCGGCAGCCCGCAGCAGGCGAGCGCCGCGTCCACCACCTCGATGCGCGGATGCCCGAGGCCGAGGAAATACTCCACCACGAGGTCCGTCTTGCTCGCGTGGGAGAAGGCGTATCCGGCGGTTGCCAGGAACTCGCGCGCCTCGTCGAGCGTCAGGCCGAGCGCCACGGCGAAAGCGAGCAGCCAGCGCTTTTCGGGCGCCTTCGCGTGCTTCCCGTTCTGGATCTTGGACAGCAACTGCTTGGAGATGCCGGTCTTGAGGATGAGGCGCTGGTTGTCGAAATGCTTGCGGTTCATCAGCGCCATGAGCGCCTTCCCGACCCCGGGCCCCCGCCCGGCCAGCTTCCGCTCCAGCCCCGGCGGCAGCGCCCCGGCGCCGGCGGGGGCCTTCTGGAACCCGTACCCCATCGACGGCGCGGCCAGCGCCTCGGTGTCCGGCTCGTCCGGCCACGGCCGCCGCGCCTCCACCCACGTCTCCAGGATGTCGCAGGCCTCCTCCATCGACCGCCAAATCCCCTCCTCCGACCGGAAATGCGCCCCGAGGTAGTCCTCCACCCCGCCGAACATGCTCCTGGCCAACCCCACGGCCACCGTCGAATACAGGTACAGCGAACACGCCACCCCGCCCGCATCCTCCTCCGCGCCGAGCACGTCGAGCGCCGCCCCGAGCGCGACCTCCGGCGGATACCCCCGGTGCCCCGCCCCGAGCAGCGGGAACGCCACCGACCCGCACCCCGCCTTCCGCGCCGCCTCCAGCGCGGCCCGGTAACACGCTTTCAACGCTTCGCCCCCGTCCCCTCCTCCCTTCTCCTCCCTCCGCGGCACCACCGCGAACACCACCCACCGGCACCGCAACTCCCCTTCCGCCGGTACCGCCACCGCCGCTCCCTCCGCAATCGCCCCCACCGCCTGCCGCCGCGCCCACAGCTCCTTCCCCCCGCGCGCGAACACGGCCGAATCCACCCCCGCGCCGACCCTCACCACCCCGCAAGCGCTGTCCACGATGGCATCCGCCGTCGCCCTGGCCACATCATCCCGTACAATCTTCATAACCCCTCCATAATCGCATCCATCCTCCGCCCCGGGCCACCCTGCGGCCGGATGCAAAACGCTTCCCATTTTGCGGAGAGACGGGGCGAACGGGAGAGAAGAGTGTCGACGGATTGGACAAAGGCGGTGGAATCGGGATATTCGGCCAAAATCGTTCCGGATGGAAAAGCCATGTCTTCCCATGTTTTTTCCATGAATTGCCGGAGGCCGGCCAAAACCGCGTTTTCGTAGGCGTCACGTTCGAAGAGGATGTCCCCATTTTCCTTCTTGTAATGGAGCAACCAGTGGACGCGGTTTTCAGACATAGAGCTTTCCTGGTGCCAAAAACCGGCGCAACCGGGTTCTCCGCAGGAGCAGGTCATGATGGGCTCGTCCGTGAAGCCAAGCAGCGAGTCCATCAAGGGTTTTGTCGCCACATATTCGTCGAAGAGGGTTTTGCCCGTGCCCTCGTCCCGAACGCATCCCCGGCAGTAATTGCCGTCACGGCGGAGGCAAAGCGAACCATGGAGAATGGATGGCGCTTCCATGGATGTTCGGAGTTTTTCCTTTTCCCGACTCCAGATTTTCAAAAAGTCCCGTTTCATGTCCCCTCACTTCTTGGCCCGCCGTCCTGCCGCGCCCAAGCCAATTCCTCAAGATACTGGCCGAAGATGAAAAGCGCGGACTGCCCGTAAAGGCCGTTTTCCTCATCGGCGAGGTTTTGCGCCGTCGCGGATTTGTAGAAGCGGTCGAGGGCCTCGTCCTCGGAGATGCCGAAACGTCCGGCGATGAGGCGCGCGATTTCGGGGATGAGCGTCGCCCGGATGAGGTGGTGCTCACCCATTCCGCACCTCGTAGCCGCGGATGAACCGCAAATGAGCCAACGCCTCGCCGCCTTTCCGAACCACTGGTCGAAGAGTTGCATCAGCGCTTCCATGCCCATGCCGTGGAGGTCCTCGTAGTCCCGGTCCAGCTCCTGCAAGAGGCCGGATTTCTCGAAAGCGGCATAGACTTCGGGCCCCGTCTTGCCGACATGGTCCGCATAGAATTCCACGCAAAACGCCTTGAACGAAGTTTTGCTCATTTCGCCATCTCTTTCGTCCGTATCCTCTTCACCCTTATTCTTTCCTCTTCTCCCTCCCCGCCCGCAAGCCCAAACTGCCTTTCCGTCGGTGATTTTCTTTTCTTTCGTTTTTTGGTGCGTCCCCCTCTCTTCCCTCTCCAAACCTCCGCTTGAGGATTTCTTTCCAATTCCTCCCTTTCTCCATCCATTTTCCGCGGGCGGGACGCCCGCGCCCCCGGCATTCACCCGCTTTTCCATCCGTTTTCCATCCGCCGCCCGGGTGGGGCGGCGCACCTTGGAAAGAGTTGTCCCGAGTTGTCCAGGTTGTCTCTTTGCCTCGCGCGCCCCATCCGTCGGGGCGCGGCTGAAAGCCGCACCTCCCAGGTCGGTCTCCCGGGGACGGCCACTGTATTTCTTGCGCCGCGCTAGACGCTCATGAAGCCGGAGGCGGTCAGGCCGAAACGGCCGAGGCGGGAGGCTTCCTCGTCGCGGGTGGCGGCTTCTTCGGCGGCGGGACGGAAGTTTTCCAGCGTTTCGCGCCATTCCTCGGCTTTGTTGACGAACTCGTCCAGGGCTTTGCAGAATTCCTTCATCTCCAGGCCCTGGAAGGGGAGGCCGCCCAGGAGGATGATTTCGCCGCTGTCCGGCGAGATCCCCAGAGCGATGCCCTGCGTCCCGTACAGCTGGGTGTTGGCCTCCAGAAGCATCCTGTTGAAGGCGTCCGGCTTTTCCGGCGGGGGCATCCCGATGGCGGCGGCCCCAACCACGGCCAGGCCGTCGGGCGACTCGGTGAATTCCATCGGGATGTCGTCGATGGTCATGGAGCAGGTGCCGTCCTTGACCTCGATTCCTTCGATTCCCAGTGTTTCCGCGAATGCGGACATCAGTTGTTCCAGTTCCATGGGGTTTTCCTCGTATTGCCAAGTCCTTGCCGGAAGGCTCCGGTTTCGAAGCCGCCGCCCGGACGTCAGGGCTCGTACCTCTCGTGGTTCGTGAGACGCTCGACATCCAGCGCTTTGGATTGCATCAGGCTGTCCTCGAGGATGCCGACCATTTTCAGGAGGCCCGAATCCGTGACCGAATGTCCGGCGAATTTGCCCAAAGCCTCGTTGTCGACGGACTGGCCCAACACCTCGTGGATGGTTTCGAACATGTTCTGGAGAGCCACCATGTTGAACTTGCTGGCGTAATCCGACAGGGCGATGCGGTCTTCCGGGTTGATGTTCGTGCCTTCCGGAAACTGTCCGTTCTCCAGTTTGTCAAGCCCGGCCATCATCTGCTTGCAGTTTGCGGAACTCAATGCGGCCTTGATTCCGTTGAGCGTTTTTTCGCCGCATTGGGCGAGGATGAGCGCCAGGACCAACCGGGTCGCCATGGTGGTCTCGTCGATGAACGCCACGTTGAAGGAGGCCATGATCTTCGATTCGGAGCGGATCTTGACCACCAGGTTGTCCAACCTGCAGACGTTCTCGCATATTTTCTCCGGGGACGACGAAGGGCCGAGCTCCCCGAGCCAGCCAAGGTCCTCCTTGGCGATCAGTTCGCATATCTTGGCAATCATTCCGCTTTTCAGTGCAGTTCCGCCGAACTCCGCAAGCCGCTTCAGGCCGATGTCGAAGACGCGCTTGTTTCCGTTCGCCGCGGTGCGCAGCTCGCTGACGCTCCCGCGCAGGAGCTCGAGCCTCCGGGCGATCTCGGCTTGGGGACGGACCTTGTTCGCGCCATCGACGATGAGCGCGTCGGCGACCTTCCCGCCGTCCATCCTCAGCAACGCCATCAAATCCCGGTCCGTCCTGGCCCGGGAAACCATCATCTTCGCCGCATCTTCCGCAAGGGTCATCCTTTCGGGATCATGCGCGATCCCCCTCACGCCGTCCTTTATCGCGGCGAGGGTGTCTTCCGTTTCCTTTTTCAGCGTCGCCTCGTCGGTGAAGCGCATCGGCGTGGTGGAGACGTAGCCGTCCGGCTTGATGGTGGCGGTCCACTCGAACGCGAACGGCAGCTCCGCGGGGCTGGTGTAGCGGACCGTGATGTCGCCCGTCGCGTCGTTCTTGGCGATGTGGAAGTCCACCGACGCATGCTCGCTGGAAGCGACGCCGAAGGGCGCCAGGCCACCCCGGAGCTGGGCGAGACCGCCCTGCGAGACCATCATCATGAGATTGCTGGCCTGCCGCGTGTGGATCTTGCCGCAGAGGGCTTCCAGCCTGTCCGCCACGGACTGGATGGCGGCCAGGCCTTTCTCCGTGCCATCGGTGACGAGCGTTTCGCCGCCCGGGAAGTTGAACTTGAAGCCCGGGGTCTTCAGGAGGTTCTTCTTCGGGTCGGCGATGAACGAGTAGTTCGCCGGACGGTTGAGATCGCCCGCCAGTTCGGCCCGCGCCGTCTCCGTCGTCCCGTCGAAGGCGCCGAGATTCATGGAGCCCTGGGAATAATACGGCACGTTCGGCAGTTGCCGGCCGGTGTCGGCCGCCTTGAAGGCCTCCTCCGGGGTGCATCCGGCGGACTGCAGGATGTCCGTGATCGCCAACGCGTACTTGGTTGGATACTTGGGTGCGATCACCACGTCGCCCACCATGCCGCCCCAAATGTCCTGGTTCCATTGATCGAAGAGCTTGATGAGCGAGTCCATCGCCCTTGCGCCGGGCGACCGGATCTCGGGGAAGCAGAGCTTCACGAGATTCGCGATGTCCATCCGGCCCGTGAGGTCCAGCTCGGCGACCCTGTCGAGGTTTTTGAGGAGGCGCGCGGTGAGAAAGCCGACCTTGCTCCCCTTGACGACCACCCGCTCGTCGGGCGAGACGTTCGCCTCATCCGCCGTGGACGCGTAAAGCGGAATGAACACGGTCAGCGCCTTGAAGACCACCGGCCGCTTCTCGGGCGGAATCTGCGCGAACGTCTGGATCTTTCCATCGAGGAAGTCGCGTCCCACGCAGCTCGTCGCCGCGTTGTACTCCATGCCGAACACCTTGTTGACGTCGGTCTCGGCGAGATCGATGGACGAATTGAACGCCAGCTCCTCGAAGACGAACTTCTCCATGCCGGTCTTGTAGTTTGCGTCGTTGAACGGCCGGAGCCTGAGGTTGAGGACGGTCTTGGACATGCCTTCCGCGTACTGCGGCTTGAAAGTGCCGAGGCCCCGCTCGGCAATCACCTGCCTGGTCTCGTCGAACCAGGCGCCGAAGTCGTCCAGGAGGCGCAGACCGTTCCCGAAGTTCTCCACGCTCTGCAGGAAGCGGCCGCCGTAGCTCATGAGGCGGTTGGCCTTCGAGCCCGGCGTGGAGACCTGTTCGAGCGCCTCGGCCTCGGAGCAGCCCGTCGCCTTCGCGTAGAGGTTGACGGCGCTGGCGAGCCTGGGCAGCTCGCTCCTCGAATAGCCCTTGGAGAGCGCCTGCGCCTCCATGCCCGGCTGGTTCTGGAACCTGGAGATGCTTTTCTCGAACTCCTTCTGCTCCCGCAGGCCGCAACCGTCGATGGCGGCCTTTACGGCGAGGATGCGGCGTGCGGTGAGGGGCTTGCCCTTCCCGTAGTCCTCGAGCTTCATGGCGTCCTTGACGCTGGCGGGGATGAGGCTTTCGCCGCCGAACATGTCGGCGACGGCCTTCCTGAACGCGTCGCGGGTGGTGTTGTTGGCCCGCTTGAGGCTGGCGAGGCGGCCCGCGCCGACGCCGACCCAGTCGCCGGAGGCGGGCTTGATGGAGCGGTTGACGATGCCGCCCAAATCGGGCACATCGACGCGGGCGACCGCCTTCTTCCTGCCGCCCGCGTCCTGGGCCCGCGCAAAGTCCACGAACGCATCGAATGTCGCATTGACCAGTTCCACTGCCATGGTGTTCCGCTCCTTGTGTAACCCGGAAATCCTGGGGTCTGTTTACACGATGCCCCCGAACATTGGCAACGCCAAAACGCGCGCTCCAAACTCTTCAACAAGGGCCAAGGAACGAAAAAGGTGCTGCCGCGGGCGCGAAGCTCCCTCCCGGCACCCTCCGTGTCTCCTTCCTCCGCGCGCTCCGTGTTTGCCGCCGGCGGCTTGGGAGGGACAAAGTCGCTTGCGCACCCCGGGCTTTGCACAATCCGGTGCCCCACGGGGGCGGAATGGTTTTCCAATGATTGGAAAAAAATTTTCCAATGGTTGGAAAAATCCGCCCATTTTTTCCAATGATTGGAAAAATTTTTCGCCCGTTTTCCAACGATTGGAAAAAATTTTCGGGCGCCCAACGCGCCCGTCCCTTTTGCTTCAAGCCACAAAGGGCACAAAGGACAGCGCCGTGGCAAGTGATGCATGGAAGAAGGAAAGCGGCTTGGGCCGCGACGGGGGGAGTACTGCGGGTGGCCGTCGCGGCAAGCGCGACTCCGCACCGGCAATGAACGAATCAAGCCCTTTGGGGATGGACCATGCAGAAGCAGGCATCGACGGCCACCCGCAGTACTCCCCCCGCCGCCCTTTCCATTGACTCCGAAGGCACAATCCCATTGGCAATCCTTCCACCGGGCGCCCCCTCTCTCGGAGGGGGGCGAATGCTTGCGCGCACCCCATGCCCTGAATACGGCCCCCATCGTCACGATTCACTAAAAATCCACGAAGAGCCCGTGTTTTCCCAACCATTGGAAAACTGTGGAGGGGGCCTTGGAAGGGCGGTCAGAGGAGGGGGGCGAGGAGGCCGCTGGCGTTCTCCAGGTAGTGGTCGAGGACGGGGCGGCGGGAGAAGGCCGCGAGGTCGACGGGGGTGCTGCGGTGGAGGTCGTCGAGCATCATCAGTTCGAGGCGCGTCGCGAAGGACGGATCGTGGATGGCGATGCAGGTTTCGTAGTTGGAATGCAGGCTCCGGTAGTCCCAGTTGGCCGAGCCCACCACCGCCATCCGGTCGTCGATCGCCAGCGCCTTGGCGTGGATGAAGGGCGGTTCGCGTTCGTGGATGCGCACCCCCGATTCGAGGAGGTCTTCGTACAGGGCCCGGGAGGCCCACGTGGTGTAGACGTGGTTGCTCCGGCGCGGCAGGACGATGTCGGTGCGGACCCCGCGCAGGGCCGCCAGGCGCAGCGCCCGCAGGAGGTCGTCGGTCGGCAGGAAGTAGGGGGTGATCAGGAAGATGCGCTCGCGCGCGGCGTTCACGGCGCCGAAGAACAGGTCGGCCGCCAGCCGCTTGGCCGAGGACGGTCCCGACGGCACGACGCGGGCGAACGCCGGGCCCGCGGGCGGCAGGTGCCGGAAGTGGTCGGGGGTCAGGAGCGCCGACGGGTCTTCGTCCGTCATGACGTGCCAGTCGCGCAGGAAGGCGTACTGGAGTTCCTGGACGATCGGGCCACGGAAGCGGAAGTGGTAGTCCTGGATGGCCGGGGCGCCGGGCGCGCTCCGGGAACAGGCGTTGAGGTTGATGCCGCCCGCGAAGGCGGTTTCGCCGTCGACGACCAGGGTCTTGCGGTGGTTGCGCAGGTTGAAGTGGAGCTGGCGGCGGAAGAGGTTGGATTGCGTCCAGCCGGCCAGGGTGAGGTTGGGGACGGAGCGGTAGCGGTCGAAGAGGCCCCCCCACAGGGCGTGCGCGGAACCGAAGCGGTCGTAGAGGACGCGGCAGCGGACGCCGGCGCGGGCGCGGTCGGCCACGGCGTCGAGGAATTCGCGCCCGACGGGGTCGTTGCCGATGATGAACGACTGGAGGTGGATGTGGCGGCGCGCGGAGTGGATGGCGTCGAGCATCGGCGGGAAGGCTTCGTCGCCGGTCAGCAGGGGCGTGGCTTCGTTGCCCGCCAGCAGCGGGAAGGATTCGGAGAGGGCCGCGAGGGGGCGGTCGAGCTCGCGGGTGCGTTCGTCGTCCGGCGGCGGGGCGGCGCCGAGGGAGCGCCAGTAGGCGTAGGGGAGGACTTCGGCGGGGGCGTCGCGGCGCAGGCCGTCGAGTCGGTCGCGGCGGCCTTGGGTGCGCCGCCAGCGCTCGCGCGGGACGCGGTCGACGCCGAACATGGCGTAGAGGATGGCGCCCACGAGCGGCAGGGACCACGTCAGGCCCAGCCAGAGGAGGGTCGAGTCGGTGCGCCGCCGGTGCCGGAAGAGGTGCAGCGCGACCGCCAGGAAGAGGGAGCCGTGGACGACCGCCACGCCGAACGCGGACCAGCCGATCCAGTGCCAATGGGGGAGGGGAATGGTCATGTCCGTGGCTTGCGGTCAGGGGGCGAGGTAGCGGGCGAGGGCGGGGGCGTCGAGGATGCCGGCGCCGGTGCCGGGGGCGGTGGAGGGGGAGAGGGAGGCCTTCAGCGCGGAGATGGCTTCGGCGGAGGTGGCGCCGGGGTGGAGGTTCAGCCAGCGGGAGATGGCGCCGGAGACGGCCGCGGCGGAGACGGAGGTTCCGGCCAGGCCGCGCAGGGTGTTGCCTTCGCGGGTGGTGCTGGTGGCGGGAGCGGAGAGGTCGACGTAGGGGCCGGTGCTGGAGCCGCTCCAGGTGCCGCCGTCGGGGGTGGTGCCGGCGACGGCGAGGACGCCGTCGTAGGCGGCCGGGTAGTAGGCGGCCGCCGGGGCGCCGCCGTTGCCGGCGGCGGCGACCAGGACGAGGCCGTCGTCGGCCGCGCGGCGCAGGGCGGAGGCGACGAAGTCGCTCGGGGTTTCGGAGCCCCAGGACATGTTGACGACGCGGGCGCCGGCTTTCTTGGCGTAGGCGAGGGCTTGCAGGAGGGCGAAGTCGCTGGTGGCCCCGTTGGCGTCGAAGGTGCGCACCGCGACGACGGGGAGGGCGGTGGAGGCCTGCGTCCAGCCGTCGGCGGTGGTGGCGCCGGAGGCGAGGAGCGCCATCTGGGTGCCGTGTCCGACGGGGTCGGTGATGGAATCGCCGGGGGCCACGGCGTCGTAGGCGGCGATGGCGACGCCCGCGGCGGGGGAGGAGAGGTCGAGGCCGCTGTCGAGGACGGCGACCGGCAGGGTGCCGTCGGCGGGCGGGGAGACGGGGGGCAGGGAGGCGGAGGCCGCGGCCGCCGCGGCCCCGGGCGGCAGGCGGGAGACGTGGTTGAGCTGGGCGTGGGCGACGATGGGCTGGCGGAGGAGCTGCGGGAGGAGGGCTTCGACGTTGGTGCCGGGCGGGAAGCGGACGAGGTAGACGCCGTCCTGGGCGTCGACGAGCATGCCGCCGACCTGGTCGAGCAGGCGGCGGAACTGGTCGTAGGTGGTGCCGGGGCGGGCGGCCAGGAGGAGCTCGTCGCGGACGAATTCGGGGGAGGCGCCGGTGACGCCGCAGGTGGCGTCGAAGGTGTCCCGCACGGGGGCGTCGCGACGCACGGCGGCGGATTGGCGGCCGGGCGAGAAGACGCGTATGCTGCGGAGTTTGGGGATTTTGCCGAGGGGGCCGGGGATGAGGCGCCAGGAGAGGAGGTAGTCGCAGTGGTCGAGCATGCGGTCGAGGCCTTCCGAGACTTCTTCGCCGCGGATGGAGCCGGTCAGGGTGCCGGAGAGGCCGGGGTCGGCCCAGACTTCGACGCCGGCCCGGGCGAACTGGTCGAGCACGGCGGTGAGCGGGGTGCGGTCGGCCTGGAGCCAGAGGCGGTCGCCGTCGAGCCGGAAGTAGAAGGCGAGGGCGGGGCCGGGGAGCAGCAGGAGGCAGAGCGCCGGCAGCAGGAACGCGGCGAGGGCCGTGCGGGGGTGGCGGGCGGGGGGCATCAGTCTTCGGAGGGGGGAGGCGCGTTCTTCGGCATCTTGGGGGTGCCCTTCGGGAAGACGACGCAGCGGAGGCGCTGGCGTCCCCACGCCTGGGCCTGCTTGTGGGTGGGGAAGAAGAGGTCGAGGCGGGAGCGTCCGCGGATGTCCCCGCCGCGGTCTTCGACGCAGCCGTAGCCGTAGCCGGGGATGTAGAAGACGGTGCCCATGGGGTAGTGGCGGGTGTCGGCGGCGAGGGTGCCGGGGGTGGCCTTGGTGCCGTTGGCGGTGATGCCGACGGCCTTGGGCTTGCCGCGCTGGCGGCCCTTGGTGTGCACGGGATTGCCCTTGGCGTCGAGCTTCCAGTCGCAGCACTGGCCGCAGGGGCAGTAGGCGGTGGCCTCGATGGTGACGTAGCGGCCGCGGATGATTTCGTCGTTCTCGGAAACTTCTTCCAGGAAGAGCAGGCTGCATCCGCCGGCGACCAGGGTCAGCAGGAGGGCCAGGGCGAGGATGGTGAATTTGGCTCGCATCGGGGAAGAGTATCGGGGAGGCGGGACGAAAAAGCAAGGGAAAGCGTGCGGGGGGCGCGCGGCGGGCGCGGGGTGCGGGCGAAAAGTGGGGTCTTTGGGTAATGCTGATCAGATAAGTTCCGCCCCCACCATGGGGCAAGCCCGCCCGCTCTCCTTTCTCTTCTGCCTGCGGCGCAAAACACGGAGCGCGCGGAGGAAGGAGACACGGAGAGTTTGCAGGGAGGAGCTTCGCGCGTCCAAAACATCCCTCTCAAGCGTTTGGCCAGCGTTTTCCGGGTGCGAAGTCTCCTCCAACAAACGCGAGCGGGAAGAGCCGAAGGACGGAGCAAAGAAAGAAAAAGCGCAGCCGTATCCTGGGAGGGCCCGGCTTCGTCCGGGCCGTCTCCACGGGGCGCTTCGGGGACATGCCGGAAACACCCCGGTCGCGCGGCCGCGACAAAGCGCGGCCCTCCCCGTGGAGAGCCTCCCGGGAGGGGTGCAACCATGTGGAGGAAAGCGCCTTCCACCGCGGCCGCGACAAAGCGCGGCCCTCCCGTTCGCACGATCCAATCGCACATGACAGGCTTCTTCTCCCACTCAGAAATGGCCTTCCGGCGTTTCGTGCGAAAACGTTTCAGCAACTTGCCGAAATCGCCTTTGACAAGGCTTTCGCCGCTCCTTTACGCTCACCACCGATGCAGGCGGTGAAACCGTTTTGCAGGTTGTTTGGTTGACGAGAGAAAGGAAAACGAAAATGCAAATGGAGATTGGAATCTTCCTGTGGGGGGCGCTGGCCGCCGGTTTGCTGGCGTTGTTGTTCGCCTGGTGGAAGGCGTTGTGGATCGGCAAGCAGGATCCGGGGACCGAACGGATGCGCGAAATCGGCGGATCGATCCGTTCCGGCGCGATGGCGTTCCTGAAGCGGGAATACACGGTCATCGCGGTCGCGGTGGTGCTGGTGGCGGCGCTGCTGGCGTTCAT
Source organism: Kiritimatiellia bacterium (assembly GCA_017540905.1). GTDB lineage: Bacteria > Verrucomicrobiota > Kiritimatiellia > CAIQIC01 > Lenti-01 > CACXEY01. The sequence goes on from JAFYAC010000106.1 coordinate 30,720, forward strand.
CAACAAGGGGGATGCCCGCTGGGTCGCCGCGTCGTTCGTGCTGGGCGCGGTGTGCTCGGGGCTGTCGGGGTTCTTCGGGATGCGCGTGGCGACGGCCGCGAACATGCGCACGACCAACGCGGCCCGCAAGGGGCTGCCCGAAGCGCTGCGCGTGGCGTTTTCGGGCGGGTCGGTCATGGGGATGTGCGTGGTGGGCCTGGGGCTGGCGGGGCTGGCGATCGCGCTGCTGGCGACCTTCGCGGCGTTCCACGACCCGAAGAACGTTTTGTCGGTGACGGGCACGATCATGCCGGTGGTGACGGGCTTCTCGATGGGGGCGAGCTCCATCGCGCTCTTCGCGCGCGTGGGCGGGGGCATCTACACCAAGGCGGCCGACGTCGGCGC
>JAFYAC010000107.1 GCA_017540905.1 Kiritimatiellia bacterium
CTAGAGCAAATTAAGAAAAAGTGTAGTCGCAAGCCGGGGAGGGCCCGGCTTCGTCCGGGCCTGGTTTTTCGTCCTTGCACACGGCCGCGACAAAGCGCGGCCCTCCCGAAACGGCTACAGCATTTCTTAAACCGCTCTAGCCATCTAGAAATCTAGTCCCCTCCCAAGCCCCCCCACAACAAAACGCCCGCCGGTTTCCCGGCGGGCGTTTCGTTGCGCGTTTGCCGTGCGGATTACTTGCCGAGGGCGGCCTGGGCGGCGGCGAGGCGCGCGATCGGCACGCGGTACGGCGAGCAGCTGACGTAGTTCAGGCCCACCTTGCAGCAGAACTTGACGGAAGCGGGATCGCCGCCGTGTTCGCCGCAGATGCCGCACTTGAGGTTCGGGCGCGTGGCGCGGCCCTTCTTGACCGCCATCTCCACCAGCTGGCCGACGCCCACCGTGTCCAGCGACTGCGTCGGGTCGAACGGCAGGATCTTCTTCGCCAGGTAGTCCGGCAGGAAGCTGCCCGCGTCGTCGCGGCTGTAGCCGAACGTCATCTGGGTCAGGTCGTTGGTGCCGAACGAGAAGAATTCGGCCGTCTCGGCGATCGCGTCCGCCGTCAGCGCGGCGCGCGGAATCTCGATCATGGTGCCGATCTTGTAGGCGACGGTGGTCTTCTTGGCCTTGAAGACTTCGTCGGCGACGCGGCGGACGATCTCGGCGCAGTAGTCGAGTTCGGTCTTGGCGCCCACGAGCGGGATCATGATCTCGGGCTCGACCTTGATCTTCTTCTTGGCGACGTTGCACGCGGCCTCGAGGATCGCGCGGGCCTGCATCTCGCACAGCTCGGGGTAGGTGATCGCCAGGCGGCAGCCGCGGTGCCCGAGCATGGGGTTGGCTTCGTGGATCTGCTTGACGCGCGCGGCGACGGCTTCGACGGGGATGCCGAGGCGCTTGGCCATCTCGGCCTGCGTGGCGGCGTCCTGCGGGGCGAACTCGTGCAGCGGCGGGTCGATGAGGCGGATCGTGACGCCGTAGCCGTCCATGGCCTTGAAGATGCCTTCGAAGTCGGCCCGCTGGAGCGGGAGGAGCTTCTTGAGGGCGGCCTGGCGCGCGGCGAGGTCCTTGGCGAGGATGAATTCGCGGATGGACCAGATGCGGTCGCCTTCGAAGAACATGTGCTCGGTCCGGCACAGGCCCACGCCCTTGGCGCCGAACGCGCGGGCGGCGAGGGCGTCCTTGGGGGAGTCGGCGTTGGTGCGCACGTAGATCTTCATGTACTTGTCGGACCAGTCGCTGATCTGCTTGTACATCTTGTAGATGGGGTGGCTGAGCGCGGCCTTCTTGCCGTTGACGACGCCGTTGACGACCGGGGAGGCCTCGGTGGGGATCTGCCCGAGGTACACGGTGCCGGTGGAGCCGTTGAGGCTGATCCAGTCGCCGGCCTTCAGGACGGTGGAGCCGACGGTGAGGGTCTTCTTGGCGTAGTCGATGACCATCTCGCTGGCGCCGGTGATGCAGCACTTGCCCCAGCCGCGCGCGACGACGGCCGCGTGGGAGGTCATGCCGCCGGTGGTGGTCAGGATGCCCTGCGCGGCCCACATGCCGCCGACGTCCTCGGGGGAGGTTTCGTGGCGGACGACGATGAGCTTGGCGTCCTTGTTTTCCTTGATGATCTTCTCGGCCTCGCCGGCGTCGAAGACGATTTGCCCGACGCCCGCGCCGGGGCCGGCGGGGAGGCCCTTGGTGAGGACCTTGGCCTTCTTCTCGGCCGCGATGTCGAAGATCGGGAACAGCAGCTGGTTGAGGTCGTCGCCGGTGACGGTGCAGAGGGCTTCCTCGGGCTTGAGGAGCTTCTTCTGGGTCTTGCCGGTGTAGACGTCCTTGCCAGTGGCCATCTCGACGGCCCAGCGGATGCCCGCGATGCCGGTGCGCTTGGCGTTGCGGGTCTGGAGCATGTAGAGCTTGCCTTCCTGGACGGTGAACTCGACGTCCTGCGGATACTTGTAGTGGGCCTCGAGCTGCTTCATGATCTTGATGAGCTGCTTGTGGGCGGCGGCCCAGATCTTGTTCTTCTCGTTGGGCATCTCGTCGATGTGCTTGGGCGTGCGGATGCCGGCCACGACGTCCTCGCCCTGGGCGTTGATGAGGTACTCGCCCATGGGGGTTTCGTCGCCGGTGGAGCCGTTGCGGGTGAAGGCGACGCCGGTGCCGGAGGTTTCGCCCATGTTGCCGAAGACCATCGTGCAGACGTTCACGGCGGTGCCGAGCAGCCCCGTGATCTTGTTGATTTGGCGGTACTTCTGCGCGCGGTCGCTGTCCCAGGAGCCGAACACCGCGTTGATGGCGGCGAGCAGCTGGTCCTTCGGGTCCTGCGGGAAGGGTTTCTTGACCTTCTGGAGGTAGACCTTCTTGTAGATTTCGCAGAGTTCCTTGAGCTGCTCGGCGGTGAGGTCGGTGTCCTGCTTGGCGCCGTACTTCTTCTTGAGGGCGGTCATCGCGACTTCGAAATCCTCGTGCGTGATGCCGGTGGTGGGGCCCATGACGACGTCGCCGAACATGTCGATGAAGCGGCGGTAGCAGTCCCAGCCGGTGCGTTCGTTGCCGGTGGATTCGATGAAGCCGAGCACCGACTTGTCGTTGAGGCCGAGGTTCAGGACCGTGTCCATTCATGCCGGGCATGGAGATGGCGGCGCCGGAGCGTACGGAGACGAGGAGGGGGTTCTTGGCGTCGCCGAGCTTCTTGCCCATGCGGGATTCGAGGAGCTTGAGCTGCTTCCAGACCTGGTCGAGCATGCCGGCGGGGTACTGGCCGTTCTTGGAGTAGTAGGCGCAGGCCTCGGTGGAGATGGTGAAGCCGGGGGGCACGGGCAGGTCGGCCTTGGCCATTTCGGCGAGGTTGGCGCCCTTGCCGCCGAGGATGGCCTTCATGGAGGCGTCGCCTTCGGTGTTGGCCTTGCCGCAGCCGTAGAAGTACACGTATTGTTTCTTGGTAGCCATGTTGGTTTTGTTCTCCGTAATGCCCGTTTGCGGGCGTTGTTTTTTTAAATTGGGTGGCGGTTTCCCGCGCGCACGCGGATAAAATCGGGCGCATCCTGCCCTTTTGCGGCGCGCTTGTCAAGGATAACGGCGACCCGCGCGCCGACCCGGCGCCAACCTTGTGCCGACCCGACCCGACCCAAATTTTCCAATGATTGGAAACTTTTTTTCCAATGGTTGGAAAAATCCGCCCATTTTTTCCAATGATTGGAAAAATTTTTCACGCGTTTTCCAACGATTGGAAAAAATTTTCCGTCCCATTCCCTTCTTCCCCGTCGGTGGGGCGAGCCGTCCCCGGCGAGCCGCCCCTCCTCCGCCCACCGTCCTCCCCACCGCCCGTCTCCTCCCATCCTCCCCCCTCCTCCCCACCGCACCCTCCCACCCATCCTTCCTTCCTCACCCCTCCCGCGGAAGCTTCCAGCCTCAAATTCCACCGTCCACTCCCCTCTCTCTCCTTCAACACTTCCCCTCCACAATCCATCCACTTCCCTCCCACAAACCATTCCTCCAACCACAAACCACCATTCCACAAACCATTCATTCCGCATAATCCAACACCCCCTCCCCGCACGCCCCTCCCATCGCGAGATATTAAGGAAAACACACGCAATTTCTTATATTTCAATCACACCATGCCCTTGAAAAAAACACCCCGCAAAGATTCCATCCGCATAATCCTTCCGAAAGAAAGCCCCAGGAGGGCGAACTGGCGAGGCATGGGGAAGGATGCAGGGGGACGGGAAGCATGTATTGCGCATGCGTAAAATCAAAGGAAAGTCCAATGTTTTCCTTAATCTCGCAAGTGGTTTCGGCAGGGAAAAGAATGGTGTTGACGGGATGGGTTGAGATGGTATCTTGGGCGGCATGAATGCAGAAGGATTTAAGACGGTTCAAGAGTTCGCGGAAGAAAACGGGATTACGGCGCGCCGTGTGCGGGATTTCTGCGCGGAAGGACGGATTCCAGGTGCCGTGCGGCAGGATTCGACGTGGTTGATTCCGGCCGATGCGGCGCGTCCCGAAGACGGGCGGAAGGTTCGCAAGGCCCGCGCGCCGTCCGGCGGCGCGGCGCGGCGGCCGTTTGCGGGCGTCCCCCGCCAGCAGGAGGCGAACCGCAACATGATGGCGTACTGCCCGGAAATCAAGGTCGTGGACGCCAGCCTCCGCGACGGCGGCCTGTGCAACAACTTCCGGTTCACCGACGAATTCGTGAAGGCCCTGTACGAGACGAACATCGCCGCCGGTATCGACTGCATGGAGTTCGGCTACAAGGCCAGCAAAAAAATGTTCAACCCCGACGAGTTCGGCAAATGGAAATTCTGCGACGAAGACGCCCTGCGCGCCATCGTCGGCGACAACCCCTCCCCCATGAAGATCGCGGTGATGGCCGACGCCGGCCGCACCGAGCCCGAGGACATCCTGCCGAAGTCCGAGAGCGTCGTCGACCTCGTCCGCGTCGCCTGCTACATCCACCAGATCCCGACGGCGCTGAAGATGATCGACGACGCGAAGGCCAAGGGCTACCAGGTCTCCTGCAACCTCATGGCCGTCTCGCAGGTGCGCACCGAGGACCTCGACGCGGCGCTGAAGATGATGGCGCAGTCGGCGGCGGACATCGTCTACATCGTCGATTCCTACGGCAACTACTACCCCGAGCAGATGGCGGCGCTGGCGTGCAAGTACGTCGAAGTGATCGGCGCGGCCGGCAAGGAAGTCGGCATCCACGCCCACAACAACCAGCAGCTGGCCTTCGCGAACACCATCGAGTGCTGCCGCTGGGGCGTCAACTACCTCGACGCGACGGTCAACGGCCTCGGCCGCGGCGCGGGCAACTGCTTCTCCGAGCTGCTGCTGGGGTTTTTGAAGAACCCGAAATACGACTTCCTGCCGCTGCTGCACTTCGTCCAGAACCGCATCCTGCCGCTGCGGGCGGGCGGGACCCTGTGGGGCTACGACGCGCCGTACATGCTGACGGGGCTGCTCAACTCCCATCCGCGCTCGGCGATCCGCTTCCTGCGCGAGGGCCGCACCGACTACGCGCGCTACTTCCAGGAACTCAACGACGGGGAGTGACCGGTGAAAACCGTCCTGCTGCTGGTCGTCTCCAACCTGTTCATGACGCTCGCCTGGTACGGGCACCTGAAGTTCATGCCTGGCGCGCGCTGGCCGATGTTCGCGGTGATCCTGGCGAGCTGGGGGGTGGCGTTCTTCGAGTACTGCTTCCAGGTGCCGGCGAACCGCATCGGCTACCAGACCTTCAGCGCGACCCAGCTGAAGATCATCCAGGAAGCCATCTCCCTGGGCGTCTTCTGCCTCTTCGCGGCGGTGGTCCTCGGCGAGCGCCTCCGCTGGAACCACATCCTCTCCTTCGTCCTCGTCCTCGGCGCCGTCTGGCTCGCCTTCCTCAAGCCGCGCGACACGACCGCGACGCCCGGCGGGGGGACCCCACCCGCGGCGGAAATGCCGGTCCGGCGCTGAGGGTGCCGCGGGGGCGCGCGGCCCGCGCCGGGATGAGGGCACAAAAATGGCGGAGAGGGTGGGATTTGAACCCACGGTGCCCTTTTGGAGCACTCACGCTCTCCAGGCGTGCCCGATAGGCCACTCTGGCACCTCTCCGCGAGCTTGACTGGTACCGGAGAAGGGACTTGAACCCTTACGCCCAGGGGGCGGCAGATTTTGAGTCTGCTGCGTCTGCCATTCCGCCACTCCGGCAATCCAAGCTTCGGCCACTGTATGCCTTCCGCGGCGAACGCTCAAGAAAAAAACGCCGGATGGAAACCTTTTCCGTTTCCCGCCTCCCCCGGAGGCACCGGGTTGTTGAGTTCCCGACGGCGGGCGCGCCAATCGGGAAGGTGGCGGGCGACGACGGCCCAGAAGGCGGGGGAGTGGTTCTGGACGGACAGGTGGGCGAGTTCGTGGACGACGACGTATTCGATGCACGCGACGGGCTGCTCCGCGAGCTGCAGGTTGAACCGGATGAAGCGCTTGCGGGCGGCGCAACTGCCCCAGCGGCTCTTCATGCGGCGGAGGTCCCAGCGGACCGGCGCCTCGCCCATGGCGGCGGTCCAGTGCGCGAGCAGGCGGGAGAGGGTTTCGGTGAGGCGCGCGCGGAGCCATACGGCGAAGACGACCCGCCGCTCGGCTTCGGTGGCGCCGGGGCGGACGGGCAGGACGAGGGCCCCCTCTTCGATGCACGGCGCGGACGGGGTTTCCGTTTCGGCGACGCGCAAGGGGAGGGTTTCGCCGAAGGTCCGCACCGTGTCGCCGGTCTCGAAATGCGTCTCGGCGGGCGGCGGGACGCGGCGTATGGCGTCCACGCGCCGGCGCATCCAGTCCGCGCGGGCGGCGACGAAGCCGCACGCTTCGTCATCGGAGACATGCCAGGGCACGGATACGCGGACGGCGCCGTCGGGATGGACCGTCATGCGCAGGCAGCGTACGCGCTTGCGCCGGAACTCGACGGGGATGCCGCCGAAGTCCCGGATGACCGGGGCGGGCGCCGTCATGCGGGCGGTCCTCCGCGCGCCGGGCGTCAGGCCGTGGCCTGCGCCTGGACGGCGGTGAGCGCGACGGTCGCCACGATGTCGTCCGCCGAGCACCCGCGCGAGAGGTCGTTGCAGGGCCGCGCGAGGCCCTGGAGGACGGCGTAGGCGTGGGCGCCGCCGAGGCGTTCGGTGATCTTGTACGCGATGTTCCCGGCCTGCAAATCCGGGAACACGAACACGTCCGCCTTCCCCGCGACCGCGCTGCCGGGGGCCTTGCTGGCGCCGATGGCGGGCACCAGCGCGGCGTCGTACTGCATCTCGCCGTCGAGGTCGAGGTCGGGCGCCAGCCCGCGCGCGATGCGGGCGGCCTCCTGCACCTTGTCCACGAGCGGGTGCTTGGCGCTGCCCTTGGTGGAGAAGGAAAGGAGGGCGACCTTCGGCGCCCCGATGCCGCACAGCGTACGCGCGGTCTTGGCCGCGGACACGGCGATGTGCGCGAGTTCCTCGGCGGTGGGGCACGGGTTGACGACGCAGTCGGAGTAGACGAGCAGGTCGCGGCCGAACGCGGGCGCCGCCATCTCCATCAGGAAGCTCGACGAAACAATCTTCGTCCCGGGCGCGGTCTTGATGATCTGCAGCGCCGGGCGGAGCATGTCGCCGGTGGTGTGGACGGCGCCGGAGACGAGCCCATCGGCGTCGCCCAGCTTGACCATCATGACGCCGCAGTACATCGGGTCGGCGACCAGCTTTGCGGCCTCTTCGAGGGTGAGCCCCTTGGCCTTGCGCAGCTCGTGCAGCGCCGCGGCGTATTCCACCGCCTTGGGGTTTGCCGCCGGGTCGAGCGTCGCGACGCCCGCCAAATCGACGTCCTGCGCTTCCGCGGCCGCGTGTATGGCGTCCGCGGCGCCCAGCAGGATGGGGATGGCGATCCCCTGGTCGCGGATGGCCGCCGCCGCACGCACGGTGCGCGGCTCGTCGCCCTCCGGCAGCACGATGCGTTTCGGTTCCGCCTTTGCCTTCGCCTTGATGTCCTCGATGAAGCTCATGCCTTTTCTCCTCGTTTTGTCGTCTAGATTGGCAGTCTCTCTTTCATGCGGCCGCGACGAAGCGCGGCCCTCCCGGAGACACATTCCATGCGCCGCCCTTCCGCCGGGCTTTCCAAGCGGGAGGGCCGCGCTTCGTCGCGGCCGTTGTGGAAGCATGGCGCATGACAGGGCTTCTGGCTCTCACGGAACGGTTGCTATTCCGTATATGCCCTCGTCGTTTCAAAGCCCGATGTCGCCGAACCCCGCCCACACCGGCTTCCCGCTGTAGTGCAGCACCGGTTCTTCCCCGCGCAGCGCCCGCAACACCGAATGCGCGAGCGCCTCCTGCTCCAGTTCCCCGGGATAGACCGCGACCGGCGCAATCCACCCGCAGCGCTCCCGTATCCCCTCCACGATGTCCGCGAACCGCACCAGCCCGCCCGTCAGCAGGATGGCGTCCACCTTGCCCCGCAGCACCGCCGACATCTCGCCGACCTGCTTGCAGATCTGGTAGATCATCGTCCGCCACGCCAGCGAAGCCGCCGGGTCGCCGGCCTCCACGCGCCGGTGGATTTCGTCCGAGTCCGACGTCCCGAAGAAGCTGACGAACCCGCCCGCGCGCGAGCACATGAGCCGGGCCTCGCGCGTCGAGTGCGCGTCGATCCAGTCCAGCAGCGCCAGCACCGGCACGCTGCCGATGCGCGTCGGCGTGTAGGCGCCCTCCCCGTCGGCCCCCATGTTGCCGTCCACCATGCGGCCGCGCTCGTGGGCGGCGACCGTGATGCCGCCGTCGATGTGGGCCACGATGAAATTGCACTCCTCGTAGCGCTTGCCCATCGACTCCGCGTGCCGCGCCGCGACGGCCTTCTGGTTGAGCACGTGCGAGTGCGAGACGCGGTAGACGCCCTTGATGCCGGTCAGCCGCGCCACGTCCGCGTACTCGTCCACGTTGGTCGGGTTGAGCGTGTAGGCGGGCTTGCCGAACTCCTGCGCGAAGGTCCACGCGAGCATCACGCCGAGCTTCGCCGGGTGCTCGCTGCCGCCGACCGCCGCGACCGTGTCGCCGTAGAGCCGTCCGTCCACCGCCGTGACCCCGCCCGGCTGCGTGTGGGCGCTGCCGCCGCGGCCGACGAAGACGTCGATCGACTCCGGCGCGACGCCGTGCCGCGCGAGCATGTCGAGGATGACCCCGCGCCGGAAGGGCACCTGGTCGTTCACGTGCGGGTACTTCAGCAGTTCCGGCGCGTCGTGGAAAAGGCTCTCCTCGAAAAGCGAGGTGTCGTCTTCGTAGAGGCTCACTTTGGTGGAGGTGGAACCCGGATTGATGATGAGCAGTTTCATTGCAGTTTTCCGCCAGTCTTTTGGTGCATGGGCGCGAACCCTACGCCAGGGACGTGCCGCCGTCAAGCCGTCCCGGCGGCGCAAAGGCGCGCGGAGGGGCCCGGGGCCGTTTGCGCGCTTGCCCCGGGCTTGGGGGCGTGGTACAAGTGCGCCGGAACCCGGGGCAGAGCCGTGCTGGACTTTTTCAATGACAACTTCTATTCGGTGATTGCCGCCATATCGCTGGCCGTTCACCTTGTCATCAACTGGAAGCAGCTGTTCGGCCGGGAACGCGCGGGGGCGCGGGCGGGGGTGCGCGAGTTCAGGCAGTTCCTGGCAGTCCTGACGGTGTTCTTCGTGACGGACGTCCTGTGGGGCTTGCTGGAAAAACTGCGGTGGCGCGGCGCCCTCTACGCGAACACGCTGTTCTTCTTCCTGGCGATGGCGGTGAGCATCTCCTTCTGGACCCGCTTCATCGTGGCCTACATGGGGATGGACGGGCTCCGGCGCCGCCTCCTGCTGCTGGGCGGGCGCACCATCCTGGCGTTCTTCGTCGGCGCGCTGGCGGTGAACGCGTTCACGGGCCACTTCTTCACCATCGACGCCGCAAGCGTCTACTCGGCCGGCCCGGTGCGCCAGGTGGCGTTCTCGCTGCTGGCGGCGTTCAACGCGTACGCCTCCGTGGGCACCCTGCTGCGGCTGCCGGGGACGCGGGGGGCGGCCCGCCGGCACTGCAAGATGTTCATCGCCGTCGGCGCCACGATGACGGCGGCGATCCTGCTGCAGCTCTGCGACCCGTTCCTGCCGCTCTACGGGCTCGGGACCCTCTTCTCCCTCTGCCTCCTGCACGTGTTCGTCGTCGAAGACGAGCGCGACGAAATGCACCGCCAGGAACTGCTCGCGCGCACCTACGAAGCCGAGCTCGAAGCCGAGCGCGCGGCGAACCGCGCCAAGAGCCTCTTCTTCTCCTCCGTCTCGCACGACATCCGCACGCCGCTGAACGCCATCGTCGGCTTCTCCGAACTGCTCGAGCGCGGCGGGCACGGCGAGGCCGACGGCGCCCGCTACGTCTCCTCCATCCGCTCCAGCGCCAAGGTCCTCGCGCGCCTCGTGGACGACATCCTCGACCTCTCCAAGATGGAGAGCGGCAAGCTCGAAATCATCGAGGAGCCCACCGACGTGCCGGCCCTCGCCCGCGAAGTCATCGCCGCCTGCGAAGTCTCCGTCGCGCGCAAGCCCATCGCGCTGCGGGCCGAAATCGACCCCATGCCGCGGGTGGAGGTGGACCCGCAGCGCATCCGCCAGCTCCTGTTCAACCTCCTGTCGAACGCCTGCAAGTACACCGACCGCGGCACCGTCACCGTACGCGTCCGCTGGGACGGCGGCGGCACCCTCTCGCTCGCGGTCGAGGACACCGGCAAGGGGATTTCCCGGGCGGACATCGACCGCATCCTGCAACCCTTCGTGCAGCTGGCCGACCGCAACCACCGCGACGGCACCGGCCTCGGCCTGCCCATCTGCCGGCGGCTCGCCTCGCTGATGGGCGGCGAACTGGCGGTCGAGTCCGAAGTCGGCCGGGGCTCCACCTTCACCGTCACCCTGCCCAACGTCCGCATTGCCGAAACCCCCGGCGCCCCCGCCGCCGCCACCGGGACCGCGCCCGCCGGCCGGCCCGCCCGGGCACCCGGACGCATCCTCGTCGTCGACGACTCCCCGGTCAACCGCGCCGTGCTCAAGGCCATGCTCGAAAAATGCGGCGCGGCCGACATCGCGATGGCCCGCAACGGCCTCGAAGCCCTGGAGGTCCTCCGGACCGGGCCCGCCTTCGACCTGGTCCTGACCGATCTTTGGATGCCGGGGATGGACGGCTTCGGGCTGGTGGCGGCCATCCGCGCGGACGCGGCCCTCGCGCACCTGCCGGTCTACCTCGTCACCGCCGACGTCGGCGCCCGCAACCAGGCCGGCAGCGACGGCTTCACCGGCATCCTCCTCAAACCCGTCACCTTCGACCGCCTCCAAGCCTTCTTCACCCAGGACGGGCCGCTCCCGGGCGCCGCGGCGGAGTAGGCCCGGCAAGCGATTCCGCCGCCACAGCATTCCGCACCCCGTTCTGGGGGCGCGGGCGTCCCGCCCGCGAGTCTTCTGGAAACCGGAAAACAAGCGAAAATCCCAATGTTTTCCTTGATCTCGCGCCAGGCGGCGCGGCTGGAAGCCGCACCTCCGGAAGTCACGCGATGGTTGTTCAGGAGGTTCCGCGCCGCTTCCGGGGGTGCGGCATCCTGCCGCGCCGCTGCGGGAGGGGAGTGGATGGGGAAGCGGGCGGGGCGCACGTGCGTCCAGAACCCGCCTACAGTCCTTGTGGACCCCCCTCTTGTCGCCGCCAGATGGACTCGTTTGGAAAATGTCCGTCCCGGCGATAAAGTTCCTCGTGAAAATGTGTAGAGGAACTCGCCATAGCAAGTGACTGGGGACAAGATGCAGTGCGCCCGCTGTGTGGGCGGGGAGTGGGAGGGGAAGCGGGCGGGCCGCCCAGGACGCCCCTGGAAAGCGAAAACAAGCGAAAAGGCCAATGTTTTTCTTGATATCGCAAATGGCGGCGCGGCTGGAAGCCGCACCTCCGGAAGTGGCGCGATGGTTGTTCAGGAGGTCTGGCGTCGCTTCCGGGGGGGCGGCATCTTGCCGCGCCCTTGCGGGCGGGGAGTGGATCGGAGAGCGGCGCTTCGACAGGGGGGGAAGGATTATGGGGGAGGAAGGGGGGTATAGAAGTGGACTTGCCAAGGGGGAGGGAGCAACTTGAAATGGTCGTCGGCGGTAAGGACGGTCAAGTCATTCGCCCGGGCCGTTGCGGCGATGATGGCATCGGGAAGCTTCAGGTTGAAGGTCTTCCGTGCTTCCATGACCATGTGGGTGAAAAGAGGGTCGTCGGAAGGGACGTCGCATATCCAGATGCGCGACCGGAAGGCGCGGTAGAGGGCGGCATCGGCGTCCGAAAGGCCGCGGAAGGACAGGAATTCCAGTTCGGCAATGACCGAGGCCGCAAGGAAGTCGGCCTTGGATGCCAGAAGGGCCAGTTGGGGATTGCCCTTCAGGAGTTGGATGATGGCATTGGTGTCGAGGAGGTAGCGGCTACCACTCATCGCGCAGTCTCCGCTGCTCCGCAACGGCATCGCCGCTCCAGTGGAGTTTGCCCGCCAGGTCCGTGAAGTCGTAGTTTTTCGGCTCTTCCCGTCCGACGGGTATCATCACGACGCGGAAGGTGTAGCCGCCCAGTTCTTCCGGGATGTCGAGGTAGATCCGGTTTGCTTTTGGGTGGACTGTTCTTTCGAGCACTGGGGGCATGTTGCGTTCTCCTGGCCATCGCGTGGCGACGGGATGAACGATAGCCCATGAGGGATGGAATGTAAAGCAGTGCAATGGCAAGTGAAGAGCGAGGGGCGCATCTCTGGTTTGTACACTCCCGCCAGCCCATGTCGGGAGGAAGGAAGAGTCAGGCGGGCCTTCGGTAGAGGCCGTCCAGTTCGCCGTTGGTGTACCACACGTACAGTTCGAGGAACGCCGCGAAGCCCGTTTTC
>JAFYAC010000108.1 GCA_017540905.1 Kiritimatiellia bacterium
CGGGGAGGTGGGCGCGGCGGAGGGGGTGGGAGGGCGAGAGGGTGGCGAGGAGGGAGGCGGTGGAGGGGGTGAGGAGGAGGGGCATGCGCCAGGCGGAGGGGGCGGCGAGGGCGCGGCGCTCGGCGGGGGTGAGGGGGAGGAGGGCGGAGAGGGCTTCGGGGGTGCGGAGGCGGTGGGCGAGTTGCCAGCGCCAGTCGCGCCAGAGGGTGGCGGGGACGACCGCGCCGTTACCGGCGCGGCGCGGGACGGAGGAGGGGCGGGTCATTCGGCGGAGGGGGCGTTGGTGAAGACGGCGGGGGTGGTGACTTCGGGGGCGGAGGGGGCGGTCCAGAGGGACCAGTTGCGGAGGGTGTCACGGAAGGTGAGGTAGAGGAAGAGGAGAATCAGGAGGCCCGCGAAGAGGTTGGCCAGGGTGTTGACGACGCGCGCGGAGACGGGACGGCGGGTGAGGATTTCCCAGAGGCCGTAGATGACGTGTCCGCCGTCGAGGACGGGAATGGGCAGCAGGTTGACGATGGCGAGATTGACGTTCAGAAAGGCGGTGAACCAGATGGCCAGGATGAAGCTGGAGCGGATCATGAGCCAGTACATGCTGAAGATCATGACGGGGCCGCCCACGGCGCCCGCGGCGGCCTTGGAGGTGGAGGGGGTGAAGAGGGCGCGGAAGAAGTGGAAGAGGGACGCGGCGTGGCCTTTGACCTGCGCCCAGGGGGTGGGATGGGTGCGGGCGGTTTCGTCGAGGTCGTCGAGGGTGTTGAAGACGACGCCGAGGAGGGGGCGGGATTCTTCGTCGTCCCAGGCGGGGGTGATGGTGACGGTGGCGGTGGCGGCGCCGCGGCGGTAGGTGACGGCGACGGGCGCGGTGCCGTTGGCGGCAAGCAGGCGCACGAGGTGGGCGCGGGAGTAGAGGGGGGCGCCGTCGAGGGCGGTGAGGCGGTCGCCGGGGCGGAGTCCGGCGGCGGCGGCCCCGGAGTTGGGGAAGGTGGAGGCGACGAGGCACGGGGTCATGCCGTCGATGCCGGAGAGGACGCGGAAGCCCATTCCGGTGTCTTCGGTGGGGAGGGGGACGGTGCGGGTGGCGCCGTCGGCGGTGCGGAGGGTCAGGTCGATGGTGTCGGTGGCGGAGAGGGCGACGGCCTCCGTCAGGGCGGTCCAGGTGTCGACGGGGCGGGCGTTGGCGGCGAGGATGGTGTCGCCTTCGCGGAGGCCGGCTTCCCAGGCGGGGGTGTCGGGGGCGACGTAGCCGATGGTGGCGTTCTGTTCCTGGAGGGACGCGGGTTTGCCGACGTGCCAGACGATGGTGGCGAGGAGGAAGGCGAAGAGGATGTTGCCGGCGGCGCCGGCGACGGCGACGAGGATTTTTTTCCAGGGGGCGATGCGCGGGAGGTCGCGGGGAGGGGGGGAGTCGGGGTCGGCGGGGTCGGCTTCGAGGAAGGAGTTGGGGTCCATCTGGGGGAGGGCGACGTAGCCGCCGATGGGCAGGAGGCCGATCTTGTAGGTGGTGGCGCCGATCTTGCGGCGCCAGAGGGCGGGGCCCATTCCGATGGAGAAGGTGTCGGCGACGAGGCCGAGGAGGCGCGCGGCGAGGAAGTGTCCGCCTTCGTGGACGAGAATCGTCAGGGCGAAGAGGAGGATGATGGCGAGGATGCAGAGGAAGGTGGAGAGCATGGGTGGGGATGGGGGGGTGGAATTGGGGGTGGGGGGTGGGGCCTAGGTATCTAGGTGTCTAGGTTTCTAGGGGGGGCGGGGAGGGGTTCAGGCGGCTGGGGCCCAGCCGAGGGCGGCGGCGAGGCGGAGGTAGAGGTAGAAGGCGGGGGCGGCGAAGAGGATGCTGTCCACGACGTCGAGGAGGCCGCCCATGCCGGGAATGGCGGAGGCGCTGTCCTTGAGGCCGCTCGCGCGCTTGAAGAGGGATTCGGTGAGGTCGCCGACCACCGTGCAGACCGCCAGGCAGATGCCCAGCGGGATGGCGCGCGGGACGGTCAGGCCGTAGGGGGCGTAGTTGGCCGCCGGGACGAAGTGGACGACGATGCAGCCGACGAGGGTGCCGATGGCGATGCCGCCGACCACGCCTTCCCACGATTTGCCCGGGGAGATGCGCGGGATGAGTTTGTGGCGGCCGAAGGCGCAGCCGACGATGTAGGCGCCGATGTCGGTGAATTTGGCCACGAAGAGGGAGTAGAGGAGGAGCCAGCGTCCGGGGAGGTGGAGGCCGGAGACGGTCCAGATGGAGGCCTCCGCGGCGGAGGGGCGGCCGAAGACCAGCAGCTTCGCCAGGCAGCTCCAGAGCAGGCCGATGTAGAGGACGCCGAGCAGCGTGCCCGCGATGGTCTGGATGGGATGCGGATTGTTCTTCTGCGGGAACTGGCGGAGCAGGACGGCGATGGTCGTCAGGAAGAGGACGACCGCGTCCCAGGTGCCCGCCGTCGCGGGGTCGCGCACGCCCGTCCACCACGCGACGGCCACCAGCGCCACCGTCGCCAGCGTGCCCAGCACGTTGAAGTTCGGGATGCCCGCCGCCGCTTCGAGCTTGTAGAATTCGAGCGACAGGACGACGCCCAGCAGCGCCAGGACCACCGGTATCCCGGCATCCGGGAGGAGGAACACCGCGGCGAAGAGGAGGCCTGCGATGCTGAAGCCGCTGATGAGGCGGAACTTGATGTCGGGCAGTTGTTTCATGACGGGGCTCCGAAACGGCGCTGGCGCCGGGCGTACTCGGCCAGGGCGGCCGCGAAATCGTCCTCGCCGAAGTCCGGCCAGAGGACGTCCGTGAAGACGAACTCGCTGTAGGAAGCCTCCCAGAGCAGGAAGTTGCTCAGGCGGCATTCGCCGCTCGTGCGGATGAGGAGGTCGGGGTCCGGGACGTCGGGGAGGTAGAGGCGGGAGGCGACCGCGGCTTCGTCGATGGCCGCCGGATCGAGGCGGCCCGCCGCGGCGTCGGCGGCGAGCGAGCGGGCGGCGTCGGCGATTTCCGCGCGGCCGCCGTAGCTGAGGGCCAGGATGAGCTGGCCGCGGGTGTGGTCCTTCGTCGCCTCCATCACGCGCTCGAGCTCGGCGCGGACCGCGGGGGGGAGGTCGCCGATGCGGCCCGTCACGCGCAGGCGGACGCCGTTCTCGTGGAGCTCGTGCTCGTCCTTCTTGAGGAAGGTCTTCAGCAGGCGCATGAGGCCCGAGACTTCGAGCTTGGGGCGGACCCAGTTCTCGGTGGAAAAGGCGTATACGGTGAGGTACTCGACCCCGTGGTTCCGGCAGGCGCGGAGGGCGCGGCGCAGGGCGTCGGCGCCGGCGCGGTGCCCGGCGAGGCGGGGCTGGCCGCGCTTCTTCGCCCAGCGGCCGTTGCCGTCCATGATGATGGCGACGTGGCGGGGAACGGCGGGGGAGGGAGGATCGGCCGGTTGTGTCTTGGCTTTCTGCATGGAAAGGAAAATGCCACAGGCGGTGCCGATTGGCGAACCAAAAGTGGCGGGCGGCGTACGCCGCCGCGCGTCAGCGCCGGGAAGCGAGGGCGCGGGCGGCGTGGAGGACCGCGAACAGGAGGAGGCCGAACGCCGCCGTCAGCAGGAGCGGGAGCGGGGCGAGGGGTTCCAGTCCGAACGTCCGGGCGACGGGGGGGATGTAGAGGACGCCGAGCTGCATGGCGAGCGCCAGGATGGTCATCAGGTGGAGGGTCGGGTTGGGGGCGAAGCGGAAGGGGCGCCCCGTCCACGCGCGCAGTCCCCAGGCCTGCCCCGCCTGGCCGAAGCCGATGGCCACGAACAGGACGCTCTGCCACGGGAGCCCGGTCCGCTTCGCCCACACGGCCAGGGCCATGGAGCCCGCCGTAAGGAGGAGGCCGACCCAGGCGACGTGGAAGACCGTGGAGCGGTCGAACACGGGGGCCGCCGGCGGGCGGGGCGGGCGGCGCATGGTGTCGTCTTCGCCCGCTTCGAGGCCAATCCCCAATCCCATCAGGCCGTCGGTCATCAGGTTGAGCCAGAGGAGGTGCAGGGGGTTCAGGGCGATTGCCGCCAGCCCGGCCACCGGCGCCAGCAGCATGACGAGGGTCTTGGCCAGGTTGCCGCCGAAGGAGTAGCGGAGGAAGCGGACGAGGTCGTCGTAGATGACCCGGCCTTCCTCGACGGCGGCGACGAGCGTGGCGTAGTTGTCGTCGAGGAGCGCCATCTTGGCGGCGTCCTTCGCGACGTCGGTGCCGGTGCGGCCCATGGCGACGCCGATGTCGGCCTTCTTGAGGGCGGGGGCGTCGTTGACGCCGTCGCCGGTCATGGCCACGATTTCGCCCCGCGACTGGAGGGCTTCGACGATGCGCAGTTTGTCCTCGGGGGAGGTCCGGGCGTAGACGTCGGTGCGGGCGGCCAGGTCGGCCAGCCCGGCGGGGTCCAGCGCCGCCAGGTCGGCGCCGGTGGCGACGGACGGGGCGCGCCCGTCGCCGGCCAGGTCGAGGTTGCGTGCGATGGCTTCGGCGGTGAGGGGGTGGTCGCCGGTGATCATCACGGTGCGGATTCCGGCGCGGTGGGCGGCGGCCAGGGCCCCGGCCACGGCTTCGCGCGGGGGATCCATCAGGCCCGCCAGGCCGCAGAGGACCAGGTCGCGCTCGATGGCGTCCGCGGGCGCGCCGGGGGCGGTGCCGTCGGGAAGGGGGCGGTAGGCCATGGCGAGGACGCGGAGGCCGTCGCGGGCCATGGCGGCGTGGGCCTGGCGGTAGCGGTCGAGGAGGGCGCCGTCGAGGGGTACGGGCCGTCCCCCGACGAGGGCGAGGGCGCAGCGGGGGAGGATGCAGTCGGGGGCGCCCTTCACCGCGGCGAAGAAGGCGGAAGGGGCCGTGCCGGGAAGGAGTTTGGCGGCGCCGGGCGTGGCGCGGTGCAGCGTCGCCATGCGCTTGCGGACGGAGTCGAAGGGGTATTCGCCAGCGCGCGGCGGCAGGTCGGCCGGGTCGGCCGCGATGCCGTGGCGCAGCGCGGCCTCGAGCAGCGCGGTTTCGGTGGGCAGGCCGATCAGGCGCGGCGGGGAGGCGGGGTCGGCCGCGGGCGCGCGCTGGGCGTCGTTGCACAGGGCGGCGACGAACAGCAACGGCGCGGTTGCGGCGTCCGCCTCCGCGTCGGGCCGGCCGCCCCACGCCGCGGCCGGGAGGGCGGACCCGCCGGTGGCCGTCGCCAGGCGCAGGACCCGCATGCGGTTCTCGGTGAGGGTGCCAGTCTTGTCGGTGCAGATGACCGTCACCGAACCCAGCGTCTCGACCGCCGGCAGGCGGCGGATCAGGGCCTGGCGGCGCAGCATCCGGCGGCTGCCGAGGGCCAGGGTGGCGGTGAGCACCGCGGGGAGGCCTTCGGGGACGACGGCGACCAGCAGGCTGACCGCGGTCAGGAGGCTCGTGCCCAGGCCGCTGCCGCCGAACAGGCCGATCGCGAATATCGCGGCCGCGGCCGCGGTCCCCGCCCAGGCGATGTGGCGGCCCGCCGCCGCAAGCTTGCGCTGCAGGGGCGTGCGGGATTCGTCCATCTGCTGGATGAGCCCCGCGATGCGGCCGAGTTCGGTGTCCATGCCGGTGGCCGTGACCACGCCTTCGCCGCGGCCGTGGGTCGCCATCGTGCCCATCCACGCCATGTTCGCGCGGTCGGCGAGGGGGATGCCGGCGGCACCGGAGGGAGGGGGGAGCGGCGCGGGATCCTTGCGGGCGGACTCCGATTCGCCGGTGAGGATGGCTTCGTCGATCGCCAGCTGCGCGCAGTCGGTCAGGCGCAGGTCCGCGGGGACCGCGCGGCCGGCCTCGAGCTGCACGATGTCGCCGGGGACCAGTTCGCGGGAGGGCAGCGTGAGGAGGGCGCCGCCGCGCCGTACGCGGACCATCGGGCAGGCGAGGCGGCGGAGGTTCGCCATCGCGCGCTCGGCGCGGCGCTCCTGCAGGAAGCCGAGGATGCCGAACATCGCCACGATGGCCAGGATGGCCGTCCCTTCGGTCCAGTTGCCGAGGGCGTAGGAGATGAGCGCGGCGGCCTCCAGGATGAGAATCATCGGCTCGGTGAACTGCCCGAGCAGCATGCGCCAGGCGGGGCGGGAGGCGGTTTCGCGCAGTTCGTTGGGGCCGTGGCGGGAGAGGCGGTCGGCGGCTTCTTCGGGGGAGAGTCCGGCGGGCGTGGTGGAAAGCCCGCGGAGCACGTCCGCGGCGGGCATCGTGTGTGGGCTGTTCATGGCAAGTTCAAGGAGGGTCCATGCACGAACGGCACCCCGAAGGGCGCCGCGTCGGATTTGGAGGTGCGGACCGGGATCGAACCGGTGAATACGGATTTTGCAGACCCGCGCCTTACCACTTGGCTACCGCACCTTTGTCGAATTGGATGGCGGAAAGATACCATGCCTGCGGCGGGTGTCAATTGGTTTTGCGCGCGGATTTGCGCGCGCGGACTTGGCAGGGGCGTGTGCGGAAAGTGTGCAGGGCGCTTCGGGGACATGCTGGAGCGGTTGAAAAAATGCTGTGGCGGAACTGGAAGTCCGACAGGGAGGTGCGGCTTTCAGCCGCGCCCTGACGGATGGAGCGTGGGATGAAAAAGAGACAACTTGTACAACTCGGGACAACTCTTTCAAGGTGCGCCGCCCCAACCGGGCGGTGGCTGGAAAACGGATGGAAAAGCGGGTGGAGTCTGGGGGCGCGGGCGTCCCGCCCGCGGGTTGCATGGAGATGGCAAACCGGCCGAAAATGTCCATGTTCTCGGTTCTTCGGGAATTATCGTGGAACCACCTCCGGAATCCCACGAATGCAAGGCACAAGGAGGGTTACAGGACACTCCCCCCTCTCGGAGGGGGGAGTGTCCTGTCGCCTTCCTTGTGCGCGGAAGAGCGTCCCTCCCCGTGGAGAGTCCATCGGGCGCGCTCCCGCGCGACCATGTGGATGGGGAACCTCCGAAGACGGCGGCGCGGGCGTCAGGCGCGGGCGGGGAAGAGGTCTTTGAGGCGGGGGGGGGAGGGGAGGGCGCGGAGGGCTTCGATGATTTTCAGGTCGGCCTTGGAGAAGGGGTATCGGTCGATGGCGGAGAGGGTCGTCCAGGCGTGGTCGGCGCACTCGATGTGGCGGGGGCGGCCGGATAGGATGCGCGCGAAGTGGGCGTGGAGGGCGATGGTGAAGTGGGTGTAGGCGTGGTGGACGACGGTCAGCTCGGGGCCGACTTCGAGGGTCAGGCCCATCTCTTCCTTGAGTTCGCGGGCGATGCATTCGGGCATGGTTTCGCCTTCCTGGAGCTTGCCGCCGGGGAATTCCCAGAGGCCGGCCAGCATGCCGCCTTCGGGCCGGCGCTGGGCGATCATGATCTGGTTGCGGGCGTTGAGGATGACGGCGGCGCCGACGATTTTGTGGGGGATTTGCATTTTTCTCCTTTTGACGGGGTAGGCTTCGGGGCGGTTTCCGCGGAGGGCCAGGCAGACGGCGTGCATGGGGCAGTCGCCGCAGCGGGGGGCGCGGGGAAGGCAGACGAGGGCGCCGAGCTCCATCCAGGCTTCGTTGGTTTCCGCGGCGCGGTGTGCGGGGAGGAGGTCCCGGGCCAGGGCCTGGAAGCGGGTGCGCACGGAGGGGACGGCGGTGTCGGAAGGGTCGGCGAAGATGCGGGAGAGGACGCGGACGACGTTGCCGTCGAGGACCGCCAGGGGGAGGCCGAAGGCGAAGGAGGCGACGGCGGCGACGGTGTAGGGGCCGAAGCCGGGGAGGGCCGCCAGGGCGTCCGGGTCGGCGGGCAGGGCGCCGCCGTGGAGGGCCACGATGCGGGCGGCGGCCTTGTGGAGCTGGCGGGCGCGGGCGTAGTAGCCGAGGCCTTCCCAGAGCTTGAGGACGTCCTGCAACGGCGCGGCGGCGAGCGCGGTCGGGGTGGGGAAGCGCGCCATGAAGCGGAGGAAGTAGGGAACGACGGTGTCCACGCGGGTCTGCTGAAGCATGATTTCGGAAACCCAGACCGCGTAGGGGTCGCGGGGGGCGGTGCGCCAGGGGAGGTCGCGGCGGTTGGCCGCGAACCACGGCAGCAGGCCGCGCACGATGGCGCGGCGCACGGCGGGGACGTGGGCGGCGGCTGCGGCGGTGGAATCTGGAGGGGGCGTCGGCACGGAGGGCATCCTACGCGCGGAAGGCGGAAAGTCAAAAGCGGAGTGGGGGGCGCGGACGGCGGTTTTTCATTTTTGGATTTGGGGGGCGGGGAAAAATGCGGTATGGTGGAGGGCAGTTTGGAACAAAGGAGTCTGCCATGCCGTCCGCACTGATAATCGTACTGGGGGTCGCCATCGTCCTCGCGCTGTGGTTCGTGTCCGTGTACAACGGGCTCGTCCGCCTGCGCAACCAGGTGGACAACGCCTGGGCCCAAATCGACGTGCAGCTCAAGCGGCGGCACGACCTGATCCCCAACCTGCTCAACACCGTCAAGGGCTACATGGCCCACGAGCGGGAGACGCTCGAGGCCATCGTCAAGGCCCGCACCGCCGCGATGGCCGCGCAGGGGCCCGCGCAGGCCGGTCCGGCCGAGGCGCAGCTGGCGGGGGCGTTGCGCGGGCTGATGGTGAACGTCGAGCGCTACCCCGACCTCAAGGCGTCGGCGAACTTCCTGGCCTTGCAGGAGGAGCTCGCCTCGACGGAGAACAAGATCTCGTTCGCGCGCCAGGCGTACAACGACTCGGTCACGACGTACAACACGCGCATCCAGACGATCCCGGCGAACATCATCGCGGGGCCGGCCGGGTTCCGTCCGCGCGACCTCTTCGAGGTCAAGGACGAAGCCGAGCGCGCGGTGCCCGAAGTGAAGTTCTGAGGAACGGGCAACCCGCCTTGCCGCCGAACCGCCGTACGGAGAGCCGTCCGCCATGAGCATTTCCATGTGGGAAGCCATCGCCGAGAACAAGCGGCGCAGCGCGGTGCTCATCGTGACGATGGGGCTGCTGCTGGCGGGCATCGCGGCGGCGATCGGCTTCGGCTTCGGCGGGACCGAGGAGGCGGCCGGGGTGGGGGCGCTGTGCGGGCTGGCGGTGTGGGGCGTGATGCTGCTGGTCAACCTGGCGGGCGGCGAGAGCGTGCTGCTGTCGTCGGCGAACGCGCGCGAGGTGTCGCACGAAGACGCGCCGCAGCTATACAACATCGTTGAGGAAATGCGCATCGCGGCGGCGCTGCCGGCGATGCCGAAGGTGTACATCATCGACACCGAGGTGCCCAACGCGTTCGCCGTCGGGCTCAAGCCGGAGAGGGCGTGCGTCGCCGTCACCACCGGCCTGCTCGGGCGGCTCAACCGCGACGAGCTCCAGGGGGTGCTGGCGCACGAAATCGGGCACATCCGCAACCGCGACACGATGTTCATGACGCTCGCGGGCGTGACGCTCGGGGCGATCGTGCTGCTGGCCGACGTCGGGATGCGCACCCTGCTCTACGGCGGCGGCAACCGGCGGCGGAACAACAACAAGGACGGCGGTCTCGGGGTGGTGATGCTGGTGGCGGCGCTGGTGATGGCGGTGCTGGCGCCGCTGGCGGCGCGGGTGCTGTATTTCGCGTGCTCGCGGCAGAGGGAGTACCTGGCCGACGCCTCGGCGGCGCGCTTCACGCGCAACCCGGAAGGCCTGGCCAACGCCCTGCGGAAGATTTCCGGGATGCAGAACCCGAAGAGCATCCCGTCGAACGGGGCGGTGGCGCCGATGTACATCGTCAACCCGCTCGCGGCGGCGGGGTCGGCGAACATCTTCGGGACGCATCCGCCGACGGCCGAGCGCATCCGGCGGCTCCTCGCGATGCAGGGGATGGATTTTTCGCGGGAAGAGGCGGCGGGCGCCTGAGGGGGGACCCCCGATCGATCAGGGGTCGGGGCGGGAGAGGAGGGCGTAGGGGAGGGCGAGGGCTTCGGAGAGGACGGTGCGGACGCCGGCGGAGGAGCGGTACCAGTCGGAGGCGTCGAAGTCGGTCGGGGTCAGCGGGAGGGTGCCGATTTCGCAGGCGCCGCCGAAGGCGCGGCGGAAGAGGTGGGCGCTGCGGCGCAGGTGGGGGGCCTCGCTCGCCAGGGTGAAGGAGGCCGGAAGGCCGTCGGGCGCCAGGGCGTCGCGCAGGGCGATGGCGGAGACGTAGGTGCGGTCCTTCCGGGTTTTGGGGGCCGGGAAGGCGCGGATGTCGTAGCGGGCGTCCGCGCCCAGGGCTTGCAGGCGGGCCAGGGTCATTTCGGGGAATGTTTTCCACTGGGCCAGCCAGAAGCCGGTGGTGATGGGGCCGCCGGTGATGTAGAGGGTGGTGACGCCGTTGGTTTCGGCCCAGGCGAGGAGTTCGGCGAGGGGGGCGTCGGCGATCCAACCCTCGACGACGACGATGGGGGAAGCGGCCGGGCGGTTGGGCGCGAGGAAGGGATAGAGTCCGGCCACGAACCCGCCCGCCAGCAGGGCGAGGACCAGCAGGGCAACGAGGATTTTGGCCAGCCGGCGGAGGAATGGGCGGGCGGCGGCGGTCATGGGCGCGGGCGGATGGGGACGATGCGCTTCACGGGGAAGCTGCGGGGGGCGTTCTTGACGTCGGGAATCTGGTGGAGTGCGCCGCAGGCGGGGCAGGGCATGACGTCGCCGAAGAGGTCGCGCGGGGCCTCGATGTGCTGTCCGCAGGCGCCGCAGGCGAATTTGACGGAGAGGATGTCGCGCCGCGGCACGGCGCGGGGGACGGAGGGCGCGGGCGCGGCGTCGGCTTCGGTGGCGGGGGTGGCGGGGTCAGAATCCATAGACCATCTTGTTGAGGCTTTCCTGGGTGCAGCGGGGGACGGGGCCGATGCGGCCGGTGTGGAGGGCGAGCCATTCGCAGGTGGGTTGGCCGAGGACGAGTTCGGCGCCGAGCGCCCCGTAGCAGCAGCAGGAGCCGGTCTTGATGAAGGTGGCGCGGCAGATCGTCCCGAAGGGCTGCATGCCCTGGATGGAGACGCGCAGGCCGGCGTCCAGGCAGTCGAGGATGTGCCGGCGGCCCATCTCGACGGACCAGCGGGTCTCCATCTCGGCCGCGAGTTTCCAGACGGAGACTTCGGCGGCGCGGGCGAGGGCGACGAGGGAAGGCAGGTCGCGGTCGGGCCACATCTTGAAGTCGTGGTGGGAGCCTACGGTGTGGAGTCCGGTCTCGGCCTTGAAGCGGCGGAGGAATTCGGGGGCGCCGGGGGCGCGCAGTTCGACGTCGATGGCGGAGGCGACGGCGGCGAAGGCGCGGTAGCGGGCGTGGCGGGCCTCCTCGGCGCCGGTCCACTTGCCGCCCTGGGCGGCGTGGCGGATGGTCGCGAGGATGGGCAGGCCCTGCGCGGCGACGGCGCGGCAGCAGTCGAGGATTTCGGCGTCGGCCATGCCGAGGGCGGGGTCGGGGGGCGGCGCGCCGGGGATCTGGCTGTCGGGGCCGCCGGCGTTGAGGAGGTCGATGCGGACTTCGAGGAGGTCGCAGAAGTCGGGGGCCTTGGCCGCGCATTCGCGCAGGAGGGCGGGTTCGCCGACGCAGCCGACGATCCACGGGGCGGGGCCGAAGGGCGCGCGCCGCACGAAGGGTTCGGCGGGCGGCGGCGGCGGGGCGGGCGCTTTCCTGCTCATGGACGGGCGCTCCCGCGCGTCACTTGCCGGCCGGGACGCGGCCGGTGGAACCGCGCACGACGAGGGAGGTGGGCAGCAGGTCGGAGCATTCCTTGATTTCGCCGTTCATCAGCTGGAGGAGGCGGTTGCAGGATTCGATGCCGACCTGGTAGAGGTCGTGGCGGACGGTGGAGAGGCCGGGGTTGACGTAGGCGGCAATCTGGATGTCGTCGACGCCCATGACGGAGACGTCCTCGGGGACTTCGAGATGGTGGTCGACCATCCAGCGCATCGCGCCGAGCGCCATGCGGTCGTTGGCCGCCATGATGGCGGTGAGGTCGGGGCGGAGCCCCATGAGCTTGGCGGTGGCCGCGTAGCCGCCGCGCTGGCTCCACTCGTCGCCTCCGTCCACCCACGTGACGTCCGCGGCGCCGGCCGGCCACTCGCGGCAGGCGCGGAGGAATTCGTCGCGGAAGATCAGGCCGGTGTGGGTGTTGGTGCCGGCGATCAGGCCGATGCGGCGGTGGCCCAGCCCGAGGAGGTGCTCGGCGGCGAGGCGGGCGCTGGAGGCGTAGTCGACGGCGACGTAGTTGAGGCGCTTGCCCGGGAAGAGGTGGTTGACGAGGATGAAGGGGTAGGGGGCCCCCTCGAAGACGTGCAGGTAGTCGGCGTGGATGTCGGAGGCGATGAAGAGCATGCCGTCGGCGCGGCGGCTCGCCAGCAGCTTGGTGTATTCCTGCGAGGCGATGAACTGGGCCGTCGCGATGTCCAGGAGGATCTTGTAGCCCTGGGAGGTGGCCCGCTCGTAGATGCCGGAGATGATTTCCCCGAGGTAGATGTCCGAGAAGACGCGCGAGAGGTTCGGGATCACCACGCTCAGGGTGCGGCTGGACTTCGACGCCAAGCCCCGGGCGGCGCTGTTGGGGTGGAAGTCGTACTTGCGCACGACCTCCATCACGCGGTCCCGCGTGGCCTGGCTGATGCGGGGATGGTTGTTGAGCACGAGCGAGACGGTGCTCAGCGAGAAGCCGCTTTCCTTGGCGATGTCCTTGATTGTCCTGCGTTTCATGGTGCCTTCTTTGGATGCTGTGCGGGGGCGGGGCCCGCGGTCCCGCATCCCGCTTCCCCAATTCATCGGGTAAAACGCTCGACGGCGCAAGTGAAAAGTTTGACTTCCGCGGTTTTTTTCGGGCGGCGGCGCCGGGGATGAAGGATGGAAAAAGATGCGTTCCCGTCCGGACCAGGCCGTCCGGGGGCGTTTCCCGGCGGCCGCGCGACCGGCCGCGGGGAAGGGGTGGTCATGGTGGAGTGAGTGCGAAAAACCTGAGAAAAAACAGAATTTTCCTTGATCTCGCGAATGGGTCCGCGCGCCGTGGCGGGGCGGAAAAAAGCCGCCCGGGACGGGCCCGGGCGGCGAGAAAGCGGGGGATGGGGCGGGGCAGGGGACGGCCGGAAGGCGCGCGGGGTCAGCGGACGAGGTCCTTGTAGGAGGGCAGCCAGCGGTCGAGCATGCGGGCGAGTTCGCCGGATTTTTTCCAGCGGGCGATGGTTTCGTCGCACTGGCGGCGGAGTTCGTCCTGGTCGGGGCGCACGGCCCAGCAGAGGTTCTGGCCCTGGAGGGGGTAGGGGAGGAAGGCCAGCTGGGATTCGTTCTCGGAGATGATGTACTCGATGGCCGCGAAGTCGTCGATGTAGTAGTCGATGCGGCGGTTCATGAGGTTGATGGCGGCGTCGGAGCGGTCGGACAGGCCGATCACCCGGGCGTGCGGGAAGTGGTGCTTGGCGAAGGCTTCGGCGGAGGTGCGGGCCATGACGCCGATGTTCGCGGTGGTTTGCAGGAGTTCGTCGGCGCCGACGGAGGCGGCCGGCTCGCCGGCGCGGCACATGGCCACCAGCGGGTTGACCATGTACGGGGTGCAGAAGCGCAGGCGCGCGGAGCGGGCGGGCGTGGCCGTCAGGCCGGCCATGAGGATGTCCGTCTGGCCGGAGAGCTGGGCGTCGATGAGCTCTTGCCAGCGGCATTCGACGAGTTCGAGCGGGCGGCCGAGTTCGCGGGCGAGGGCGTTGGCCAAGTCGAATTCAAGGCCGGCGGGGAGACCGTCGGTTTCCATGCAGATGGGCGGGTAGTTGGGGGTGAAGCCGACGCGCAGGGGGGGGGCCGGATCGCGCGGGAGCGGGAAGCTGGAGCAGGCCCCGGAAAACAGGGCAGCCAGCAGGACGGCCAGGACGGAGGCGGTACGGGTCAGGATGGATTTGGGTTTCATGGCTTCTCCTTGGAAGATGGCCGGAGCATGGCAGATGGGGAGGGGGAATGCAAAAGTTTTTTGGGGAGAAATGGGGGGTTGGCGGGGGGGAGGGGGGTGTGGCATAATGGAGGAATGAGCGAAGTAGCGGACATTTGCGAGGAAAGGGTGTCGGCGGACGCGGACGTGCCGCCGCCGCCGCGCCGGTTTGCCCTCCCGCCCCTGGAGAAGGGGGCCGCGGTGCTGGTCACGGGCGCGACGGGTTTCACCGGCAGCGTGCTGCTGCGGAAGCTGTGCGCGGTGCCGGGGCTGCGGGTGCGGGCGCTGGCGAGGCCGTCCTCGGACCTCAAGGGCCTGGAAGGGTTGCCGGTGGAATGGGTGCGGGGGCAGGTGTACGACCCGGAGGCGGTGGGGAGGGGGATGGCGGGGGCGCAGTACGTTTTCCACGTGGCGGCGGCGTTCCGGTCGCCGGGCATCGGCGAGGACGAGTACCGGCGGGTGCACGCGGAGAGCACGAAGCTCATCGCGGAGGCGGCGCTCCGGCAACCGGCGTTCCGCCGGATGGTCCACGTCTCGACGGTCGGCGTCCACGGCCACATCGAGCACCCCCCCGCGGACGAGACGGCGCCGTTCGCGCCCGGCGACCTCTACCAGACGACCAAGGCGGAGGCCGAGACCTGGCTCCACGCCTTCGCGAAGGAACGGGGACTGCCGTACGCGGTCGTCCGCCCTGCGGCGATCTACGGTCCGGGGGACCGGCGCCTGCTCAAGGTGTTCAGGATGGCGGCGGCGCCGCTGTTCCCGATGCTCGGCCGCGGGAAGTGCCTGTACCACCTCATCCACGTGGACGACCTGACGGACGCGTTCCTGCTGGCGGCGGTGCATCCGGCGGCGCAGGGGGAGGCGTTCATCTGCGGGAATCCCGAAGCGACGCCGCTGGAGCGGATGGGGCGGATCATCGCGGACGAGCTGGGGAGGAAGCTGCGGCCGGTGCGGGTGCCGGCGTGGCCGTTCTTCTGGGCGGCGGGGCTGTGCGAGGCGGTGTGCAGGCCGCTGAAGGTCGCGCCGCCGCTGTACAAGCGCCGGGTGGCGTTCTTCACGAAGGACCGCTCGTTCGACACGCGGAAGATCCGCGAACGCCTCGGCTTCGCCTGCCGCTGGGGCGAGGAGGAGGGGCTCCGGTCGACGGCGCGCTGGTACGTGCGGCACGGGTGGCTCAAGGGAGGGGGCGGCCGGTGAGTTTCTATCCGGTGAGGTTCGTCCCGCGGTTCCGCCCGGCGGCGGCGTCCGCCGCGGCCGCGGCGGCGGCGGGCACGGCGGAAGCGGCGCGGAAGCCGCCGCCGAAGGTCTGCATCCTGGCCCCCTCCTACTGGCCCGCGGTCGGCGGCGGGGAGCGCCACGCGCGGCTGCTGGCTCGGGAGCTCTCGGCGCGCGGGTGCGCGGTGACGGTGCTCACGCGGCGCCGCGAGGCGGACTGGGCCGCGGAGGAGAAGTTCGAGGGGGCGCGGATCCTGCGCTTCGGGAAGCCGGGCCGCGTGCGCCTGGGCAAGTACCTGCTGCTGGGGCCGGCGCTGGGGTGGCTGCTGGCGAACCGGAAGAAGTGGGACGCCGTGTACGTCTGCGGCCTGCGCGTGGCGGGCTGGAGCGGGATGCTGGCCCAGCTGCTCGCCCGCAAGCCGTGCGTGCTGCGGGCGGAGGCGATGGGGGAGATGGACGGCGCGTTCATCTGGCGCAGCCCCGAAGGGAAGGTCTCGGCGGGGAAGAAGGCGCTGGCGCGGCCGTTCGTCGCGCTCCGCAACGCGCTCTACCGGAAGGCGGCGGGGTTCCTCGCGGTCAGCACGCCGGTGCGCGCGGAATACCTCGAATGCGGGGTGCCGGACGACAAGATTTTCCTGCTGCCCAACGGGTACGACCCGGACGTGTTCCATCCGCTGGCCGACCCCGCGGAGCGGCCCGCCCTCCGCCGGCGGCTGGGGCTTCCCGAAGAGGGGCGCCCGGTGTTCGCCTACAGCGGCAAGCTCATACGCGGCAAGGGATTGGGATTCCTCCTGCGCGTCTGGAAGCAGTTCCACGCGCTGCGGCCCGCGGCGGTCCTGGTATTGATTGGCTCCGGCGGCGCGCAGAGCCTCTCCTGCGAGGACGACCTGCGGCGCTACGCGGAGGAGAACGGCCTCGGGAAGAGCGTGCGGTTCACGGGCTACACCGACGAGGTGGCGTCGTGGCTGCGGGCGTCGGACGCGTTCGTCTTCGCGTCCGAGCGCGAGTCGCAGGGCCTGGCGGTGCTGGAAGCGATGGCGTGCGGCCTGCCGGTGCTGGCCTCGGACATCCCGGGCGTGCGCGACATGGTGCGCGACGGCCTCGACGGCGTGCTGCTGCCGCCGCGCGGCGAAATCGCCTGGCTCCACGCGATGGAGCGCCTGCTGGACCGCCCCGCGGAAGCGAAGGCGCTCGGCGCCTCCGCCGCGGAACGCGCCCGCGGCACCTACGCCATCGGGGCGGTGGCCGACCGGCACCTGGAAATGTTCCGGGAGCTGCTGGAAGGGAAAAAGGAATAGGGTCGCGGCATGGTCTTCGCGTCCCCGTTCTTCCTGACGGTGTTCCTGCCCGCGGTGCTGCTGGCGGCGTGGGGGCTCGGGGCGGCGGGGAAGGCGCTCGCGGGGCGGCGCGGGGTCGCGTTCTCGTGGGGGCCGGTGAACGCGCTGCTGCTGGCGGCGAGCCTGCTGTTCTACTTCTGGGGCGAAGGGTGGGGGGTGCTGTGGCTGGTGGCGAGCGTGCTGTTCAACGCGTTCTGCGCGAAGCTGGCGGCGCCGCGGGAGGGCCGCGGGGAGCGCTTCCGGCGCGGGGCGGTGGCGGCGGCGGTGGCGGGGAACCTGGCGTTCCTGGGCTGGTTCAAGTACGCGGCGTTCGCGGCGCGGTCGCTGGACCTGCTGCCGGGGGTGCACATCCCGGTGCCGGAGGTGGCGCTGCCGCTGGGCATCAGCTTCTACACGTTCCAGGCGATGAGCTACGTCGTCGACGTGGGCCGCGGCACGGTGCCGCCGGCGGCGCGGCTGGCGGACTTCGCCTGCTACGTGGCGTTCTTCCCGCAGCTGGTGGCGGGGCCGATCGTGCGCTACGCGGACATCGCGGAGCGGCTGCGGGAGCGGTCGGTGGACCTCGCGCGCGTCTCGTCGGGCTTCAAGCGGTTCCTGTGCGGCCTGGCGAAGAAGGCGCTGGTCGCGAACGTGGTCGCGGAGGCGGCGGACGCGGTGTGGGCGGTGCTGGACGGCGGCAGCGCGGTGCACCCGCTGGCGGCGTGGGGCGGGCTGCTGGCGTACGCGCTGCAAATCTACTACGACTTCAGCGGCTACTCGGACATGGCCATCGGGATGGGGCGGATGCTGGGGTTCGACTTCAAGGAAAACTTCCTGCACCCCTACGCGGCGGTGTCGGTGCGGGACTTCTGGCGGCGGTGGCACATCTCGCTCTCGACGTGGTTCCGCGACTACCTCTACATCCCGCTGGGCGGCAACCGCCGCGGGCTGGCCCGCACCGTCTTCAACGGCCTCGCGGTGTTCGCCCTGTGCGGACTCTGGCACGGGGCGGGCGCCATGTTCCTGCTCTGGGGCCTCTGGCACGGCGCGTTTCTCACCCTCGAGCGGCTCCTCGGCGCGCGCGGAATTTTCCAACCATTGGAAAAAAGTTTTCCAATCATTGGAAAAAATGGCGGAAATTTTCCAATGATTGGAAAAAAAGTTTCCAATGGCTGGAAAACTTCCGCGCTGCGGCTGCCGGGGCATTTCTATGCGCTGGCGGTGGCGTTCGCGGGGTGGATCCTGTTCCGGTCGGATTCGCCGGCGGTGGCGTGGCGGATGGTTGAATCGCTCGCGGGCTGCGGCGACGTGGCGCGCGAGGCGAGGGGGCTCTGGATGGCCTTCCCGCCGAAAATCCTCTGGGGGCTCGCCGTCGGCGCGGCCTGCTCGCTGCCGCTGGGGCCCGCCCTGCGGAACCTCCTTCGCCGCTGCCTCGCCCGCGTCCCGGCCGTCGCCGAAGCCGCCGAGTGGGCGTGGTGCACCCTCCTCGGCCTCGCCGCGATGCTCTTCCTCGCCGGCGGTTCCTACAACCCCTTCATCTACTTCCGGTTCTAGACGCATGAAACAGCCCCCCCATCCGCACCCGGGAACGTACTTGGAACGCGTGCAAGCATGCCCCCCCCTCCGGGAGGGGGGTGGCACGGCCCGCAGGGCCGTGTCGGGGGGAGTACTGCGTGTCGCCGTTGTCCCTGGCCCCGGCGCCACTTCCGGAGGTGCGGCATCCTGCCGCGCCCGGCCATGGAAATGCGAAAGGGATGTTTCTTGCCGGCCTTCCGCGACGGCCACCCGCAGTACTCCCCCCGGCGCCGAAGCGCCACCCCCCTCTCGGAGGGGGGCGTGCGCTTGCGCGCGGACCGGTCGCCTTCATTGGGAAGCTCCCTCCTGCACGGAGGCGGCATGAGGCGTCTCCCGGCAATCCGTTTCGTGCGCGCCGCCTTCGTGGGGTTCTGGATGCTGCTGCTGTGCGCGTCGCTCGGCCTCAAGGCGTCCGCGCGGGTGCTGGGCTGGCCGCGGTGGGGGACGTTCAAGATCGAGGAAAACCGGCGGCTGGCCGCCTTCCCGGACCTGCGGCGCCTGCCGGCGGAGAAGTGGGGTGCGGGGCTGGACGCGTGGTACAACGACCAGTTCGCCTACCGGGCGCGGATCGTGCAGTTCTACCGGTTCCTGCTGGGGGACGTGCTGGCGTCGCCCATCGTGGACAACGAGGTGCCGGGGACCGGCGGGTGGATGTACCGCAACGGCGAGTCGTGGCCCGAAATCAAGGACTACCTCGGCGTCTTCGAGCTCACGCCGGCCGAAACCGCGCGGTGGATCGAGTTCTTCGAGGGCCGCTGCGAATGGGCCGCGGCGCACGGGGCGCGCTACCTCCAGGCCATCACCCCCGTCAAGGCCCAGATCCACCCCGAACACCTGCCGCCCGCCGTCGCGCGCCACCGGGGACAGTGCGTCCGCGAGCAGGTGCGGGCCGCGCTGGAGGGGTCCTCCGCGAAGGATTCCGTGCTCTTCCTGACGGACGCCGTCCGGGAGATCACCGACCGCGGCGGCCGCACGTATTTCTATCCCTCGGACCACCACGTCAACGGCTACGGCTGCTACGTCATCTACCGCGAAATCATGGCCGCGGCGGAGCGGATGCTCGGGCCGCCGATGGAGATGCCGCCGTTCTACGACGACCCGCCGGAAGCCGTCCGGGAGAACCGCGAATGGGGTTGCTGGCAGTGCGGCGCCACCAACTACGAGCGGCTCGCCGTGCGCATGCCGGACATGGAAGTCGTGCGCTCCGGCGCGTTCGACTGGGTGCCGCCGCGGCCCGGCGCCCCCATCGCCTTCGGGCTGCGCGGCGGCGCGCGGCGGACCCTCGTCGTCGCCCACGATTCGTTCCTGCGCTTCCCGCTGTACTCCTGGTACCACAGCGACGTCGAGCCCGTCCGCATCCCCCTCGCGAACGGCTTCGACCGCGCCATCACCCTCATGTTCACCCGCTACACCACCGCGCAGCTCAACCGGATCGTCGCCGCGGAGTCGCCCGCCCTGATCGTCGAGCAGTTCCCGGAAATCCGCCTCACGCAGGACATCCGGGGGCTGGACGCCACCATGCGGCGCGCGGCGGCGTTTTCCCGCGGGCGTCCCGTCGGCGCGGAGGAGGCGGCCCGGCTCCCGGAAGGCACGCCGCTCCTCGCGCGGGTGACGCTGGACAACGCCACCGACCCCACCGGCACGTGGACCGACATGCGCAACGGCGCGGACGTCCCGGTCCTGTCGGTGGAACTGCTCGCGGACGGGGAAGCGGTGGCCGCGGAGCCCACTTGGCCGGGCCCCCGGCGCGCCGTCTATTTCGCCGGACTGCCCCTCGGCGGCCAGACCGTGGACGTGCGCATCTCGGGCGGCCGCGCGGAGAACGCGCGCGTGGACCTGCGGCTGCCGGAGGGCGGGTGAGGGGGACAGACTGGGGGCGTGGGCATCCCGCCCGCGGAACGCGATCCCTCCACCATCCCCCTCCGCTCCCCCCCACGCCGCCCCCTTCCACTGGGGAACGCGTTCCTTGTGCGAAGCACGGGTAGGGCGGCGAGTCCCCTCGCCGCCGTGGAGCCAGTCTGCGCTCCCGGTGCGAGAGAATGCGCGGCCCTCGCAAGACGTCTCCCAACCACAAGGTCGCGCGGAAGCGCGACCCTCCCCTTTTTTTCCCCCCTGCGCCTCCCGCCCGAACGCGCTGCCGCAAAAGAACATCTCTTGGACCATCTCGCGAGATTATGGAAAACACTGGCGTTTCACTCGTTTTTCTTTGATGTTCCCATGGTCTGAACATAGGGCCGAAGATGGGGGGCAACGGCGTCCGGCGAGGCCCGCCCTCCCCCCCGGTGGGCCTTCCGGGCCCCCTTCGCCGACGCCGCCGGGGGCGAACTTTTTTCCCCGCGCCGTTCACGACACCTTCATGGGAAATAGAGTATCATGCCGCCCGAGACAAAGGATACCGCCAAGAGGACACCACCACCATGAGACTGCTGATTGTAGAAGACGACACCCGGCTGCTCCGCACCCTCAACCGTGCGCTCAAGGAAGAGGGATACGCCGTCGATTGCGCGGAAGACGGCGAAGAAGGCCTCCGCAAGGCCACCGAACTGGATTACGACCTCATCCTCCTCGACATCATGCTTCCCAAGCGCGACGGCCTCTCCCTCCTCGCCGAACTGCGCAAGACCAAGAAGACCCCCGTCATCTTCCTCACCGCCCGCGACACCGCCGACGACCGGGTCAAGGGCCTCGACCAGGGCGGCGACGACTACATCGTCAAGCCGTTCGACCTCGCCGAACTCTTCGCCCGCGTGCGCGCCCTCATCCGCCGTTCCCGCAACGAACCCTCGCCGAACATCGTCCTCGGCGACGTCACGATCGACACGCTCTCCAAGACGGTCATCGTCGGCGGCCAGCCGGTCATCCTGACGGCCCGCGAATACTCCATCCTCGAATACCTGGCGATCCACCACAAGCGCATCGTCACCCGCAGCGAACTCTACGAGCACCTCTTCGACGACTACGAGGACACGCTCTCCAACCTCCTCGACGTCCACGTCTACAACATCCGCAAGAAGCTCAAGACCCCGCTCATCACCACCCGCCGCGGCTACGGCTACACCATCGACCGCTGACGCCCGCCCCGCGCGGACCGCCGCGGCCGCCCCGCCCCGCCGCCCCCCCGGAAAGCCGCCCATGCCCCGCACGATCTCCCTCCAATTGCGCCTGCAGCTCTGGCTGGGCGTGTTTCTGACGGTCCTCATCGGGGCTTTCGGCTACGCCACCTACCGCCTCGAAGCCGCCAGTTTCTACCACCAGACCGACCACCTCCTCGACAGCCGCGTCGCCCTGGTCGCCAGCGACTTCCGCGACAGCGAACACTCCCTCCTCGCCGTCCGCGACGCCGACGGTGGGGGGACCGCCCCCGCGGACGGCCATCCCGGCCCCTCTCCCGCGCCCTCCTTCCTCCCCCCCCTGCCCGGCACCGTCCCCGGCGCCGTCGCGGCGCCCCCGCCGGACCGCCCGCCCGTCCTGCTGTCCCCCGAGACCCTCAAGCTGTTCAGCGACGACACCCGCGACCGCTTCGCCGTGTGGGATGCCGTGTGGGACGCCAACGGGACGCTCCTGGCCGCCTCGCCCGGCGAGCTGCCGCCCGGCGGGGTCCCCGACCCCGTGTTCCCTTTCCCCGCCACCGCGCGCGACACCGAATTCCGGCACCTCACCCGCGGCGACTGGCGCATCGCCTTCCGCTTCACCGAAACGGGCGATTGCGTCCTCGTCGCCCACAACATCCGCAGCGACCTCTCCCGCCTGGCCCGCGAAGCCCTCTGCATCGGGGCCGCCGCCATCGCCGCCGTCCTCCTCGGCCTGGGCGGGATCGCCATGATCGTGCGCCCCGCCCTGCGCCCCCTCCACGCCATCAGCGCGACCGCGCGGCGCATCGCCGCCGGCGACCTCTCCGCGCGCATCCCCGAGACCCGCACCCCGCGCGAGCTGGCCGTCCTTTCCGCCGACCTCAACCGGACCTTCGCGAGCCTGGACGCCGCCTTCGCCCGCCAGCGCCAGTTCACCTCCGACGCCGCCCACGAGCTGCGCACTCCCATCGCCGTGATTCTCTCCGAGACCCAGCTCGCCCTCCGCCGCGAGCACACCCCCGAGGAGTACCGCGAAACCCTCCGCACCTGCGAGGAAACCGCCCAGGACATGCGTAACCTGACCGAATCCCTCCTCCAGCTGGCCCGCGTCGACGTCCGCGCCGGCGGGCAGGCCGGCCACGCCCCGCTGGACCTGCTGGACCTCGCCCGCAAGGCGGCCGAAACGCTCCGCCCCCTGGCCGAAGCGAAGGGCACGGAGCTGGAGCTGCCCGACACGCCCTGTCCCTTCCGCGGCGACCGCAGCCAGCTGCTCCGCCTCCTGCTCAACCTGGCCGGCAACGCCATCGAGTACGCGCCGCCCGGCTCCCGCGTGCGGATCCTCCTCCTCCGCACCCCTTCCGCCATCACGCTGGCCGTGGCCGACAACGGCCCCGGGATCGCCCCGGCCGACCTGCCCCACATCTTCGACCGCTTCTACCGCGCCTCCCGCAGCCGCACCCGCGACAGCGGCCACTCCGGCATCGGCCTGGCCCTCTGCAAGGCGATCGCCGAAGCCCACGGCGGCACGCTTTCCGCCTCGCCCACGCCCGGCGGCGGAGCGACCTTCACGGCCGCCTTCCCGCTCTCCTGACTTGCAACCCGCGCCGCCGTGCGCTACACCCCTCCCGAACAGAAAGGACCCGCATGAAAATCCTGATCGCCTCCCGCAACGCCCACAAGATCCGCGAAATCCGCGAAATCTTCGCCCTGCCCCCTTCCGTCGAATGGGTCTCCGCCGCCGACATCCCCGGACTGCCCGACGTCGAGGAAACCGGCACCACCTTCGAAGCCAATGCCATCCTCAAGGCGACGACCCTGGCCAAGGCCTCGGGACTCTGGGCCCTGGCCGACGATTCCGGCCTGGAAGTCGCGGCGCTCGGCAACGCCCCCGGCGTCCATTCCGCCCGCTACGCCGGCGAACCCTGCAACCACGCCAACAACAACGCCAAGCTCTTGCGCGAGCTTGCGGGGGTGGCCGACCGCACCGCCCGCTTCCGCTGCGTCGCCGCCCTCAGCGACCCCGAAGGCCGTTGCGAGACCGTCTCCGGCGCCTGCCCCGGCCGCATCATCGAAGAGCGCCGCGGCGCCGCCGGCTTCGGCTACGACCCCCTCTTCGTCCCCGACGGCCACACCGAAACCTTCGCCGAGATGGGCGACGAAGCCAAGAACGCCATCAGCCACCGCGGCCGCGCCATGACCCTCGCCCGCCAGCGCTGGGCCGCCCTCCTCGCCACCTCCCCCGCCCGCTTCCCCTGACGCCCCCGGGGGGGCGGAAAAATTTTTCCAATCATTGGAAAACGGCCGAAAAATTTTTCCAATCATTGGAAAAATGGTTTCGGTGGATTTGGAGCGGTTCGAGGAATCGTGCATCCGCTTTTTGGGGGTGCGGCTTTCAGCCGCGCCATGGACTAGGGAATGCGGCGCGGCTGGAAGCCGCACCTCCGGAAGTGGCGCGGAACTTCATCCGCAAGTGGGGCTGGGCTTCCGGAGGTGCGGCATCTTTGGTACAGCGCCAAGTCAAAACTTTCGTGTTTGTCTGGCTGGGGTAGGGCGGGCAGTCCCCTGCCCGCCGTGCGAAAGGGCCGCGGCATCAAGGCGAATGCAAAACTTTCCATGCGCTTGGCGCAACGCGGCCAGCGACGGACATTTTCCCCATTCCGGCCCGCAAATCATTCGCGCAATCTTGCAAGGCGTTTTTCCAACGCTTTGCTTCCCGAAATCGGGAAAATGTTTCACCGTGTGCGCAGCGACGGATGCCCCACATCCGGGGCATCCGTCGCTGCGCACATTGAAGTGCAGTAGAAGAAGCGATTGGAACGCATCGCCGGAGCGTTAGCGGAGGCATCGGATAAATCAGAGTTTTTCAATCTTTCATCTCCATGCCGTTTCCGAAACCGCTCCAGCAAAACTTCCTTGTTTTCCGGTGGCGACGGCACCCCGCCGGCGCCGCCCCGTCCGCCCCGCCGCCGTCCGCCCCAAAAAACGCCCAAAAAATCCCCGCGCCCCCGCCTTTGGCGCTTGCACGGACGCGCCCGGCGTGGCAGAGTGCCGCCATGATTTCCTGGGAACAATTGACGAAGACCCTGACCCTGCCTGGCTTGCGCGGAGTCCTGGAAATCGCGGTCCTCGCGCTCGTCATCTACTACATCTTCCTCTTCTTCCGCGGCACGCGCGGCGCCCAGATGCTGCTGGGCCTGCTCTTCCTCGGGCTGATCCTGATGGTCGTCACCCAGGTCGGCCAGCTCACCACCCTCAACTGGCTGATCCAGCACCTGTCCGTCTACGCCGTGATCGCCATCGTGGTGATCTTCCAGCCCGAAATACGCCGCGCCCTCGCCGAGCTCGGGCGCAAGCCCGGCTTCTCCTCGCCGGACCACGACCGCGGCGTCCTGGAAGAGCTGGTCGAGTCCGTCAAGACCCTCTCCGCCAGCAAGACCGGCGCCCTCATCGCCATCCAGCGCGACATCGGCACCCGCGGCATCCAGGACACCGGCACCCGCCTCGACGCGGAGGTCAGCTCCGACCTGCTGTGCACCATCTTCTTCCCCCACACCGCCCTGCACGACGGCGGCGTCATCATCGAGAACAACCGCGTGCGCGCCGCCGCCTGCGTGTTTCCGCTGACCAGCAAGCCCCTGCCGGGCAACCTCGGCACGCGCCACCGCGCCGCCGTCGGGATTTCCGAGGAGACCGACGCGCTGGTCCTGGTCGTGTCCGAGGAAACCGGCTCCATCTCCGTCGCCTACAAGGGGCACCTGGCCTACGGCGTCGACGAGTCGCGCCTCTACCGCATCGTCGCCACCCTCTCGCGCAAGAGTTCGGAGAAGGCCAACGAAAGCCCCTGGACCCGCTTCCGCAAGTCCCTCGACCTCTCGCCCTCGGCCATCGCGCGCACCGAGGAAGCCATGGAGAAGGAATTTGAAGATTCTGAAAACCATTCATGACCGCCTCGGCCCCCGCGGCCGGACCCTCCTGCTCTCCGTCGCCACCGCCGTGCTCGTCTGGTACGGCCTGCAGGTGATGACCGGCTTCGGCACGCGCATCACCGAGATCCCCGTCACCGTCCAGCCCCCGCCCGGCTGGCTCGTGCTCGACGCCAGCACCCGCACCGTCGACCTCGACTTCCTCGGCACCCGCGAGGACCTCCGCCTGCTCAACCGCGACCTCGTGAAGGTCACCGTCGACCTGCGCGACCACACCGACACCGCCCCCTTCGTGCACACCTTCGCCGACACCGACATCAACGCCCCCGGCATGCCCATCATGAAGCGGGCTTCACCGGGCCAGATCACCGTCCGCGTGGACCGGCAGGCCACCAAGCAGGTGCCCGTCCGGCTCGACACCCAGAACATGCTCCCCGCGGGCTACGAGCAGAAAGCCCCCGTCATCACCCCCGCCACCGTCCAGCTGACCGGTCCGGAAAAGCTCCTCGCGACCATCGGCACCGTCTCCACGCAGCCCATCGACCTCGACGGGCGCATCCGCACCTTCACCCGCCGCGGCGTCCGCCTGGTGCCGCCCGCCGGCGACGGCTCGGCCCACATCCGCATGGAGCCCTCCGCGGTCACCCTCGAAGTCCCCATCGTCGAACGCTCCGCCACCGTGCGGTTCGAGGACATCCCCATCGGCCTGCTCTGCCCCCCCGGACAGGCCCTCGCCGCCAGCGTCGTGCCCGACACCGCCGCCGTGACGGTGAAGGGCCCCCCCGAGCTCGTCAACAGCCTCCTCGCGAGCGACATCCGCCTCTTTGCCGACGCCACGGGGGTGGCGGGGGGCTCCTCCGCCATGCGCGCCGTGCACGCCGACCTCCCCGACCGCATCTCCCTCCTCCAGAGCGAGCCCGCCCAAGTCCGCATCCAGCTCTCCTTCGGCGAGCTCCGCGCGGAAGGGGAACAATAGCCCGGGTTGGGTTTTTCCGTAGCTTCCCGGGCGTTTTCCCACCACCTGGTCGCGCGGAAGCGCGCCCCGTTGCCCTCTCCACGGGGAGGGACGCGCTTCCGCGCGTCCGTGGTGGAAAATGGGGGGTGGAACAGGGGAGTTGCCCCGTGAAAACCTTGCGATTTCTTGTCGGATGCTCCCGCCGGTAGGGCCCGACCTCCGGGCGGGCCGTGCGAAAGGATGGCCCATGACGGGCCGCCCGGAGGTCGCCCCCTACCGGCTGGCAAAAGACAAGGTTTTCACCTGACAACCCCAAGGAATTGAGGCCACACTATTTCGTAAACCGCTCTAGAGCGATTTAAGAAATGCTGTAGCCGTTTCGGGAGGGCCGCGCTTTGTCGCGGCCGTGTGCAAGGACGAAAAACCAGGCCCGGACGAAGCCGGGCCCTCCCCGGCTTGCGACTACACTTTTTCTTAATTTGCTCTAGCCCCCCGGTCGCGGCCAGTGCCGAAAAGTGCAAGGTGGGCGGAGAAGCCTGTCTCGGGCGCTTGGATCGTGCAACACTCTTCCCCCCCTCCCTCCCGGAAGTGTCCCTCTTCCTCATCCGCGAATGTCCGTCCCGCCCCTGCATCGCCCTCTCCGTCCCCTCGCCAAGCCCTCCTCTCCTCCACATTTGCAATTACGGAAAACATTGCCAATTCTTCATGTTTTCCTGCATCTACTTCCCCAAGAAAACTCGCGTCCCATCCCTCTCCCCCGACCGCCTTCCCATCCCCCCGCGCAAGCAACGGCCGGCACGGCGAACGGCGTCCAATCTATCTCGCGAGAGTTTCTGCATCTTCTCGGAAGTTTCCCTCCCATACGGTCGCACGGAAGCGCGCCCCTCCCGTTGCGCTCTCCCCGGGGAGGGACGCGCCTCTGCGCGTCCGCAAAAGAAAAGGTGAATCCACAATGGACGGCGGCCACACTACAATCGCTTGAATGGAACGTTTTTGGACGCGCGAAGCTCCTCCCCGCAAAAACTCCGTGCCTCCTTCCTCCGCGCGTTCCGTGTTTGCGCCGCGGGCTTGTTTCCCAAAGGATAATCCTTGTCTGCCCAACAGCCGCCCACCCCGGCAAAACGTTTTTGCAGGGGCCGCGGGTTTTGTGTTGCGCGGAGGGCGGAGGTTCGGTAGAAAGGCGGGCAACTGTTTACGGGCAACCAAATCCAGAGGAACCGCCATGGCTGAACAATTGCAACATCTGATCGACCGGATCCGCCAGGAAGGGGTC
>JAFYAC010000130.1 GCA_017540905.1 Kiritimatiellia bacterium
CGGTGGCGAGGCAGGCGGTGAATACGCCTGCGCCGAGGGCGAGGAGGACGGGGGCGGTGACGGGGAAGGCGTAGATGGGGGCGATGGCGGGGGCGTCGGCGAGTTCCTGGAAGATGGAGGAGGTTTTCTTGGAGGCGGAGGAGAGGATGTTCATGGGGAGAGAGAATGGGGGAGTTCTGGTGAAATGTCAAGGGAATTCATGTGGTTGCATGAATGTGGGGAGATGGGGAGGATGTTGCAAGAGCACGGTTCCCCTGTGGGTGCTTTTGGGAGATGCATGAGGTGGCGGGAGGGGGCAGTGGGGTTGGGGAGGGGTGCGTTGGGGGAGCGGGTGCAGTGGGGGGAGCGGGAGCAGTGGGGGGAGCGGGAACATGAATTGAACGGCGTCCGTGGTGTTTCAGATTCCGGTGACGCCGGGTGGAATGGGGGGGCGCTCCTTCCACATCGCCATTTCTGCCCTTGCGCACCGGCTCCTCCAGCAATTTTGAAATTACGGTAAACATTGAAGATTTCCGCATCTTTGCCACTTGCTCACCTCCATGAACACACCCCGCATTTCCCCGGGGGCAGGGCGCACCGCACACTGCAATCTGGGGGCACAATCCGCTGGCTCGCGGGGGAAAGGCGGGTTTCCGATGATTGGACAAAAAAAGTCGGGCGGGAATGGATGCCTTTGAGGGGGGCGCTTTCCCTCGCGCAAGCCAGCCGCAAGGGCGCGGCAGGAATGCCGCACCTCCGGAAGGGGGGCAATGGCTGGAGGGAGATTTTTGGGAAGGCCGCTGAGGATGCGCGGAAGCGCGTCCCCGGGGAGAGCGCGCCGGGGGCATGATCAGGCTTTCCATGCGCTGGGCAGGCACACGGCGGCGAAGGGACTCGCCGCCCTACCCAAAACATGCAAAAGAATGTGCTTTGCGCTGCGCTAGATCGGTTTAAGAAATGCTGTAGCCGTTTCGCGAGGGCCGCGCTTTGTCGCGGCCGCGTGCAAGGACGAAAAACCAGGCCTGGACGAAGCCGGGCCCTCCCCGACTTGCGGCCACACTTTTTCTTGATTTGCTCTAGGCGGCGGGGCCGCGCCAGCGGATGAGGAGCTGGGTGCGGTCGTCGGATTGTTCGGCGCCGGAGGCGTGGGAGTCGACGGCGGAGAGGACGGCGGCGGTGCAGGTTTCGGGATGGGAGAGGAAGCCGCCGGAGGAGAGGGTCGCCAGGAGGCGGTCTTCGCCGAAAAGGGCGCCGCGGGGGTCGGCCTGCTCGGTCACGCCGTCGGTGTAGAGGTAGAGGGCGTCGCCGGGCTCCAGGGTGAAGGTCTCCGTGCGGTACCGGCTCCCCGGCATGGCGCCCAGCAGCAGGCCCGGCCGGGTGCGGACGTATGAGGCGGTGCCGTCCGCCGCGCGCAGGCGCACCGGCGGGTTGTGGCCCGCGTTGACGCAGGTGACGCGCCCCGTGGAGAGGTCGAGTTCGCCGATCCAGACGGTGACGAACATGTTGGCGACGTTGCCGTCGCAGAGGGCCTTGTTCGCTTCGGCGACGGCTTCGGCGAGGGGGCGCCCGGACTGGGAAAGGCCTTTGAGGACGGTCTCGGCGCGCATCATGAAGAGCGCCGCCGGGACGCCCTTGCCGCTGACGTCGGCGACGAGGAAGACGATGCGGTCCTGGCCGGAGAAGAAGAAGTCGTAGAAGTCGCCGCCGATGTCGCGCGCGGGGTCCATGCGGGCGTAGAGGTCCATCCGCTTCTCCGCCGGGAAGGGCGGGAAGACGCGCGGGATGGCGTTGCCCTGGATTGCGGCGGCCATCGCCATCTCCCGGGCGCGGCGGGCGCGCAGCTGGGCGCGGACCCAGCCGGCGATGACGAGTCCGGCCAGCGCGGCGGCGAGGACGAGCGCCGCGGCGTTGAGGAAGGCGGAGGTGCCGACGAGCATGCGCCGCTCGACGATGGCCGCGTGCCGCGGGACGATGGCGTAGACGGGGAAGCCTTCGACTTCGCGCCGCTGCCAGTAGCAGTCGGGGCCGGGCCCGCGCCACTGGCCGCTCTCGAAGGCGGCGTCGGGGTGGGAGATGATGGTGCCGCCCGCGGT
Organism: Kiritimatiellia bacterium; assembly: GCA_017540905.1. GTDB lineage: Bacteria > Verrucomicrobiota > Kiritimatiellia > CAIQIC01 > Lenti-01 > CACXEY01. Next base: position 2,073 of record JAFYAC010000130.1, read on the forward strand.
CGTGATGACGATGTAGCCGTCCTTGCCGCTGACGTGGCGGTTGTGGGTGAGGCCGGTGACGGCGGAGCGCGCGAGGCGGCGGACGGAGCCTTCGCGGCAGCCGGTCTGGACGAAGCCGCCGCCGGGCAGCCACACCCCGACGTATTTGATCATTTCGCCGGCGCGGGTGTTGGGGAGGATCGGCTGGGCGATTTCGGTTTCGCTGTCGAGGAGCGGGAGGAATCCGGCGGCCTGCCCGGTGGCGGCCTTGAAGTCGAAGCCGATGTCGCGGGGGTCGGAGCCGTGGGTGATGACGCCGTCCGGGCCGGCGACGCAGAGTTCGTCGACCAGCAGTTCCTCGGCGACTTCGCGCAGGCGGGCCGCGGCGGCCTGCGGGTCGGCCCATACGGTCTCGGCGCGCAGGGCGGGCAGGCGGTCGCGGAAGAGCATGGCCTGGCGGACGAGACGGCGGTCGACGGCCTCGCGGATCGCGTTCTCGACGTCCGAGAAGGCGATGTCGATGAGCCGCTGGGCATTGCGTTCGGTGAGGCGGTCGTGGAGGAACCACGTCAGCACCAGCGAGGCGAGGAACGCCCCCCCGACGGCCCACGCGAGGCGCCAGGCGAGTTTGCGGTCGATCTTCATCGCGGGGCCTCCCGTCCGTTGCGTTCGCGGATGACGGCGTTGACGGCTTCGAGCAGGTCGGGGCGGCCCTTGCGCACGGCGATGCCGTAGGGTTCGCGGGTTTCGAGGGGGGTGACCGCGAAGGCGCCGCCGGCGGCCTCCGCCTCGATGACGAGCGCGGGCCGGTCGTAGAAGACGGCGTCGAGGCGGCCGGCCGCGAGGTCTTCCACGAGTTCGGGCAGCCCCGAGTAGCGGAAGGTCTCGATGCCGTGGCGCGTGAGGTAGAAGTCGCTGGACATCGACTCGACGACGCCGACCCGCAGCCCCTCGGCGGTGATCATCGTCGGGGGCGGATCCCCCGCGCGGTACAGGAAGGCGCACCCTTCTTCGGCGTAGGGGTCGGAGAAATCGGCGTCGTGCTTGCGCCCTTCGGTGATGGTGATGCCGGACGCGGCGTAATCCGCCGCGCCGCTCTTGACGGCGGTCAGGAGGCCGGCGAAGGGCACCTGGCGGACTACGAGTTCGCGCCCGAGGCGCGCGGCGGCGGCGCGGACGATGTCCAGGTCGATGCCGCGGAGTTCGCCCGTCTCGCGGTCCTGGCAGGCGTAGGGCGGGATGTCGGGCATGAAGGCGAGCACCAGGGGACCGTCGTCGCGGGCGTCCGCGGCGCCGGCCGGGCCGTCCGCGGCACCCCCGCAACCCGCCAGCGCGAACGCGGCAAGCGCCGCGCACGCGGCGAGAAACGATTGGAAAGGAGCATTCATCGGCGGATATTTTCCCCTCTTTTCGTGCGCCTGCAAGCGGAATCTCCGCGGGGGGGCGGATTGGAGGGCGGGGGAACGGGACGAGCCGGACGGACGGGACGGACGAGACGAACGGGACGAGGGGCGGCTCCCCTCCTTTTCCCTTGCGGATTCCCCACGGGGTGCTAGAGTGCAATCAAACAGTTAGCAAAAGGATATCGCCATGCCCGCCATCCTCATCCGCCACGCCCCCGAACGCGTCCACGACTGGCTCAAGCGGACGGCAACGGAAAACCGCCGATCCATGACCCAGCAAGCCCTGTATTGCTTCGACTGGTGCATGGAGCACATGGGAAGCCGACCGGACTTCCCTCCCCCCGTCCGCCCGGCGGGGAGCCCGCTGCGCCTGGCGGAAATCGATGCGGCGAAGAAAGAGGGCCGCCCGTGATTGTCGCCGATTCCAACCTGATCGTCTCCTGCGTCC
>JAFYAC010000109.1 GCA_017540905.1 Kiritimatiellia bacterium
ACCTACAAGGCCGCCTCGGCCAACGTGAAGAAGCAGACGGGCCTTCTGATGTCGATCGTCACGCAATACGCTCCGAGCATGGTCAAGAACGGGTTCATTTCCACCCTGCAAAAGGCCGGGCATGAATACAATCTCACGGGCGGACGCAAGGAAGCCCCAAACCCCTTCCAAAAACCCCTGACCTGGACGCTCGGCAAGGCGGAGGACGGCTCGATCAAGGCTTCGGTGACCATCACCGAAGGCATCGGCTTCCTCTTCACCGCCCAGGGCCAAACGAAACTGGACGACACCGCCAGCTACGAAGAAACCACCCTCGACATCACCATCCCCGCCGGCAACCTCTCCACCCTCGCCGACCAGGACTGGTCGACGTTCGACGAGGGGGCGGTCAACGCCGCCGGCGACAACACCGACGCGCAGCTGGCGGCCATCCCGGAGCAATTCCGCCTCGAAGCGACCGTCCACGCCTCCTACAACCTCCACTTCGACGCCCCGCCCGCCTGACGCGGAATCGGCAGTTGCCGAATTTGAGGCCATGGTTTCGAGAATGCGGCTTCAGCCTCGCCCCTCCATTTGGGCGCGGCAAAAATGCCGCGCCTCCCGGCCTTGCGCCTTGAGCGCGGGAGAAAAGCGGGAGAAATTGCAGCCGCCGCCCCATCGACTGCCATCGATTGCAATCGCCAAAACGCCCGCGCTCCGTCCTTTCTCCTCCGTGCCACCGTGCCTCCGTGCGAGGCCCTCCCTCCGCAGGCTTCCCACCCGCGCACTCCCGCCCCCCATTTGACATTGCCAAGCTTCCTGGCACATGCTGGATGGGAATTGTTGTCGGGCTGCATGTGGCCCGAAATCGAGCCACTTTTGATTTGGGGCCATCAACAGACGGTTGTGCAAATCGCCCCCGCCCGGAGCGCGGACGAGAACATCCGCGCGCTCTGCTTCACCCCCGACGGCACCATGGACGACCGCGTGGCGCTGATTCCCGAGCCCTGCCGCTTCAAAGGCACCGTCGACTTCGTCATCCACCTCGACGCCCCCCCCCGCCCCCGCCTGACCCCGCCGCGCCCGCGGCCGCCGCGGGCGCAGAGACGAGAGACGAGTGACGGGATGCGGCGCGCCCTCCGGCCGCATCCCCCCGATTCCCCCGCTCCCCTGAGAGGTGCGACTTCCCATCACGCCCATTTCGCCCCCATACCGCCCGCGCAGCGGGCGCACCGCATCCCGTCTTTCATCAAATCTTCAAGAAAAATCGCCTGTCCGCCTTCCGAAAACCGCCACTTCCCCTCGAATATGGAAAGCCGGGGCAGGGAGGAGGGGGGAAGGAAAGACTGGTTCGATTCCGGCTTGATTCGGGGGGATGTTTCTGCGATACACCTAATCGTCCGGCCGTGAGGCGGGACAGGACATCACATCCGCTTTGTGCCGAACAAAGCGGTTGTTTGCTGGAAGCCTCACGGATTTCCACTCCGGATAGTGCGTTGGGTCGCGCTCCATGCGCCCCCCCGCGCGGTTCCGGTATGGGAATCCTGGGCCTCCGGCATGCAGGGTCGCGGCGCTTTTCCATGCCCGAAAAGGCCGCCGGCCGGAGACCAGAACCCCGGGGCATGGAAAGAGCGAGAATCCCAATGAACAGCGGAAGTCAGGATGGCCGGGCATCTCCGGAACCGGGTTTCCAATTCACGGAAGGGGCCATGGCGCGGTTGCGGTGCGGGGATGAGGCGGCCGCGGAGGAGCTGGCGACGGCCATCGTGCGGCAGTTCGACAGCTGGATGAGGGCAATCCGGGCGCGTGCGGGATGGATGGTGTGCCAGGAAGACTGCCGGGACATCGTGCACGACTTCCGGGCGCAGAAGCTGGAGGGCATCATCGCGAAGTACCGGAACCTGCCGGCGCGGCACTTCACGGCGATCTTCTACAACTCCCTGAAGAACCACGCGGTGGACTGGCTGCGGAAGAACGGGCGGTGCATCCCGGTGTCGAACCTGCCGTCCGCGGGCGGAGGCGGCGACGGGGAAGACGGGCGCGAGGGGTTTCTGGAACGGCTGCCGTCGGAGACGGAGGATTTCCGGGAACGGCTGGACGAGGAGGAGGTGGGGGCGCTGATGGGGGAGGTGCGGGCGTTCATCGTGCGCTGGGCGGAGGACCCGTTGCAGCGGTGGGTGCTGGAAGAGGCTCTGTGCAGGGAGAGGACGGCGGTGGAAATTTCGGAACGGGTGGGAAGCGAATTTCCCGGCAAGGTTTACGCGGCGGGGTCCGTATACAGCTTGCTGTCGCGGTTCAGGGCCGATCCCGGGCTGCGGCGCATCCGGAACCGGTATTTCTGACAAGGACGGTCGAAACATGAAGACAGAACGAGACATCGAAGCGGCGGTGAGGGACGCGATCGGGCATCCGATGGCGGGCCAGGCGGACGTGGCGCTGAAGGCGCAGTACGGGGATTTGATCCGGGAGACGGGGGAGGGGATCCGCACGGCGTTCGCGCGGCCCCGTCCGGTGGATCTGGCGGTGGCGGCCGTGGTGCGCGCGGGCCGGACGGTGTTCGCGGTGCTGGGGCGTGCGGCGGAAGCGGCGGCGGAGGCGGCCGGGACGATTGCGGAGGCGTTCCCCGCCCCCGCCCCGGTCCCGGCGTACGGGACCCGGGCGATCGGTCCGCGTCCGGCGGGAGCCGAGCCGGGCGTTGCGTCCCGGGTGGTCGCGTTGAAGAAGTCGGCGGGGGGCGGTGCGCGCCTCCGCGTGGCGCTGGAAGCCGAGGGAACGCGCCGGGACCTGCGGGTGGGGATGGAGGACGCAACCGGACGGCGGCTGGCGCCGATGGAACTGACGGTCGTGGACGGGGAGAGCGGGAAGATGCTGCTGGACGGGGCGAGGTACGGGAGCGGGGAGGCGGTGCTGCGGGGATTGGAGGACGGCGTGTACGAGCTGGCCGCGGAGAGCGGTGGCGAAGTGGCGGCGTTCGCGCTGAAAGTCGGGAAAGCGGCCGCCGCGAACGCGTGAGCAACAAACCAGGGAAGAGGTGCCAGATGAAAGACAAGGAAAAGAAAGCGGAAGCGGGGCGCGGGTGTTCCGCGCGGATGGAAGGTCTGCCGGCGGAAGAGGTGTTCGAGGAATACGTGACGCCGGGCCGGGCGGAAGCGGTGCAGTTGTTCGAGTTCGTGCGGAATTCCGCCCATGTGCAGGAGAACATGCTGTACGCGGAGATGCTGGGCGGGGCGCAGTTCCGCTACGAGCCCGAGGACGGGACGCTGAACGCGTTCGCGACCATGGAGCCGGCGGCGCTGGCGGACGGGAGGGAGGCGCTGGTGCCGGTGGTGGTGCTGCTGGGAGGGGCGGCGCGCTTCGGGCGAGTGGCGGCGCTGGTCGTGGCGGCGTCGCGGCGGGGATACGAAGGGGTGGGCCCGCGGTTCCTCGAGTTCCTGCGCCGGGAGCCGCTGGGGTGCGTCGGGACGGGGTGGTCGGCTCGGGTCATCCAGGAAATCGGGCTGTATCCGGCGATGGGGGACGACCGGACGCTGGCGCTGGCGAAATCGGTGTCGGCGGGGCTGTTGCTGGGCATCCTGGCGCACGAGGCGGGGCATCTGGCGCTGGGACACGTGCTGAGAACGGAATACCGGGGGAACAACGACATTTCGCGGAACCAGGAGCGGGAGGCGGATTCGTTCGCGTCGTCGGTGATCGCGTCGAGCCCGTTCGGGGAGTACATCCTGGCGGGGATGCTGTTCTGGCACTATGCGCTGGCGCAGCAGGAGGAAGAGGGGGCGCGCGCGACGACGCATCCGCTGTCGCGGGAGCGGTTCGAGAACTTCGTGCGGGCGAACCCGGACCTGGCGGCGGAGTTCGGCCTGGGGCCGGAGGCGGGCGGCGGGGATGTGCCGTCGCTGCCGGACGGGGCTCCCGGGGGCGGTCGGCTGCTGCCGGAAGCGGAAGAACCGGCGGAGGAGCCACCGGAGGAGATCGCGGAGGGGACCGCCCCGGCGGATTCCGGCGGTGCGTGGTCCCGCTGGCTGGCCGGGGCGTGGCGAAAGAAACTGCAACGGCGGGCCGGTGCCGCGGGAACGGTGTCGGGGCATGCCCTGGCGGCGATGGGGGCGGAAAGGACGCCGCTGGGGCGGCGGATGGCGAAGGCGAAGCCGGTTGACGGGATCGATTGGACGGGCGCGGTGCGCCGCGCCCGGAAGGCGGGGGCGTTGCGGGACGGCGGGGACGGGGGCGGGGCGCTGGTCCCGGCGTCGCGGAACGCGAAGTGGCAGGAGATGCTGCGGGCGCTGTTCGGGGAGGTGCCGGAAGGGGCGGAAGAGGCGCCGCCGTGCGACTGCACGCTGTGGGTGTGGGAGGAGCCGTGCGACTACGGCGGGATGGCGGGACTTCCGCCGAAGGTGGATTTGACGGGCGGCTTCCCGTACGCGGTGCGGGACCAGGGGAAGCGGGGATCGTGCTTCGCGTTCGCCCTGACGGCACTGTGCGAATACATGTTCGCGAAGGGGGGGAAGGTGGAGCCGCTGTCGGAGCAATCGCTGTTCTACTTCACGAAGATGGTGACGCCGGGCAAGGTGGACGACGTGTGCGACGGGGCGATCCCGCTGGACAGCATCCACGCGGTGGAGGAGTACGGTATCGCGCCGCAGTCGGTCTGGCACTACAATCCCGAGAGCTGGAACCACGTCGAGGATCCTGGCCTGGAAGGGCAGGGGCGCGCGCTGAAGAACGTCCTGGAAGCGGCGGAACAGTACCGCTGGCGCCACTGGCGGGTGCTGTCGGAACAGTCGGTGCTGCAGTTCAAGAAGGCGATTGCGGCCGGATTCCCGGTGTACACGGGGGTGGCGGTGACCAACGGCTGGCGCAGCGAGTCCGTGGAGAGGACGGGGGACGTGCCGTGGATGCCGCACGTGTGGGGAATCCGCGTCTCGCGGCCGGACACGGCCGTGATGGAACAGATCCTGTCGCGGATGCTGGACAAGCTGCCGGACGACCCCCGCATGCTGGAGGCGGCGGCGGAACAGCTGGCGGGACAGCTGATGCAGCGGACGATCGAGTACGTGCAGACGGCGGTGTTCGGGGCGCCCCTGCTGCTGGTGGAGGAACCGAAGGAGGTGGAGGACGGGGTGGTGCTGAGGACCTTCCTGAAGGATTTCGATGGCGGCCATGCGCTGTGCTTCGCGGGGTATGTGGACGACGCTTCGTATCCGGGCGGCGGCTACTTCCTGGCGCGGAACAGCTGGGGCACGGAATGGGCGCCGGAGTCGCCGGACGGGGCGGGCTACGCGCGGATTCCGTATGCGTACATGGCGATGCTGGGTCACCTGGGGTACACGATGACGGAGGTCCCGGGATCGGAGGACGCTTGCGGCCAAGGCGGCGGGCAGGCCTCCGCTCCGGTGCCCGGGGCGGTCGCGGCGGCCGCCATGGCCGCGGCGGCGGGGAAGGCGGGGGGACTCCCCCGGCCGGTGGCCGGATGGCGGACGGGGGCGATGCGGATGGGCGCGGTTCCCTCCTGCGGCACGCCGGCATCCTCCGCGGGCGGGGGCGCTTTCGAGGCCTGGCTGGCGGCCCGGCGCGGGGTGCTGGCGGGGCCGGACGAGGTGGAAGGGGTGTGGTGCCGGCCGGGAACGCGGGTGCTGTACCCGGAGGGGCCGGGCATCGGTGCGCCGTGGGCGGACACGCCCGCGAACGTGGCGCGGATGAAGGCCCTGTGGAAGCAGGAGCGGGATTCGGATTCGGCGACGTCGCTTGCGGAGGAACTTTTCGGGGCGGAGAGCGCGGCCCGGAAGGCGTTCGCGGCGGCCCGCGGGGAGGCGCAGGGCTTCATGGCGATGGCCCGCGAACGGCTGGCCTCGCTGGGCAAGGCGGAAGAAGTGCGGGATTTGTCGGAGCCGTGGCTGGAAAAAGCCCTGGAGGGACTGGCACTCCCGGACGGCGTGGCGCCGGGAGGGGCGTGGACGAAAGCCGCCCTGGAGGCGAACCGCGCGGTGCTGTACCGGGTGGTGCCCGGCGGGAAAGGCGAACCGGAGCGCTGGGTGCTGGCCGCGGCGCTGTGCCCCTTCTCGAAGGGCGCCGCCGGCAGCCTGGAAGCGCGGGCGGTATCCGCCGACGACCTGAATGCGCTGCAGGCGTGCGCCGAAGCGGCGGAGGCGGCGTCGGGGATGGCCGCGCCGCGGCCGTTCTTCTACCTGCTGGAGTCGCGGCTGGGCTGGAGCGACGCGACGGTGGCCCGGCTCGCCGGCAGCGGACAGCCCCTGATCCTGGCCTGGCCCGGGCAGGCGGGCTGGAACGCGGCGCTGCCGTGCGACGGACAGCTGGACCCCGGGACGGCGTCCGCGCTGGACCGGCTGCTGCCGGTGGCGCCACAGGCGGTTGTCGGCGCGGTGCGCGGCGCGCTGGACGAGGCGTTCGCGGAAGGCGAATACGCGGTGCCGCTGCCCGCGGTCCGGACGCGTGCCGCCGCGCGGCTGCCGGCCCTGTCGGCCCTCCCCCCGCGGTTCGTCCGCTCCGCGGTGCTGGAGTTGCAGAAGGAGGAGCCGGCGCACTACTGGTTCGTGCGCGGCTTCGGCGGACAGGAGGAAGTGCGCGCGCACTGCAAGGAGATGGAAAGAATCACCGTATAGGGACAAGAACGAGAAAGAGAGGAACGAGATGGCAGGATTCTGGAAACGGCTGTTCGTGAAGGAACCGGAAGCGCCGGCGGAACCCGCGAAGAGCGAGGACGAAGTCAGGCTGGAGATGGTCCGGAGCGCGCTCGCGGGCGCGCAGAGCCAGCGCAACCTGCTCAACGGGATGCTGGCGCGCCTGCAGAAGGAAATCCAGGCGAAGGACCTGGAGTTCAAGCGGCTGGCGGACGAAATCGAGGGGTACCCCGAGGGCGATCCGGACTGCGAGATGCAGCGGACGCTGGTGATGGCGCAGCTGAAGGCGAACAAGGCGTCCCGCACCGAACTGAAGGCCCGCGTGGAGGGCTACGCCTCCCAGCTGGGCGACAACGAGCGCTTCATGCAGCAGCTGAAACACGCCGTCGAGACGCTGGAGGGGACGTGCGCCCCCGGCCAGGCGCTCGATCCGCAGGCGCTGGCGCTGGTGGTGTTCGAAATCGGCCGCAAGGCCGAGGACTGGAAGCGGAACCTGGGCGAGTTCAGCGCGGCGGCGGCCGGGCTGAATCCGTCGGTTTCGATGATGGAGAACGCGGACGACGAAGCGGAGGTGAAGGCGGACCTGGCGCGGCGCGCGGCGAAGAAGAAGGCGTCGCCGGCCCCCGCGGCGGGACCCGAACCCGCGGCGTCCGCGGAGAAGAAACCGTCGTCGCCCCCCGCGGCGGCCAAGCCGCTGTTCTGACGCGGGGCGGAGGATCCGGCCATGGAATGCATCTACCTGCTGCGTCCGCTCGTGGCGACCACCCGTACGGTGGGGAAAGGCTGGTTCCGCAAGGGAACCGAAAAGTGGGTGTTCCGGCCGGAACCGGATCTGTGGTGGGAAACGCCGGTGCGGCTGGGGGCGGACGGCACGGCGGAAATCCTGGCGGCGGACTGGGCAGGGCCGGCGGTGGAGGAGGATCTGTTCTTCGCCGTCCGCAAGGTGCCTTTCGAGGCGGGACTGGAAGTGCCGCTGGAGAAGGACGCGAACGGGCACCGCTGGATCCTGTCGTTCCGGGGGCGGATGGAGATTCTCGATCCGGTCCGCTTCGCGTTTTTCTTCCGGGATGCGAACTGGAGGTTGGACGTGGAAGGGTTCCAGCGGGCGCTGGGGACGATCCCGCTGACGGAGCTGTCGCACCAGGTGGCGAAGTACTTCGGGACGATGGCGCTGGACGAGGCGTCCACGGACGGGGCGTACGCGGACGTGACGCGGCTGGAACAATACCGGTTCATGACGGAAGAGGCGTTTTCGGCGCTGTTCGGGAAGGTTTTCGCGAAATGCTTCGGGACGGAGGGGGTGGTGTCGTGGAAGGTGTCCGCCTGGAAGGCGTCGAGCCCGGAACGCGACGCGGCGGCTGCCGAAGAAGAGCGGCTGGAAGGAATCCGCCGGAACCAGGCCCTGGAGCTGGCGGAACTGCAGCACCGGCTGGAAGTGGCGAAACTGGAGAACGACGCGGCCAAGCTGGAGGCCGGGACGAAGATCGTGCAGGCCCGCGCGGAGGCCGTGTTCGGCGGTGGGGCAAACGCGGGGAAGGCGCTGGACGCGCTGGCGAACGTCGATCTGCCGGCGGGCGCGCGGCCCGATCTGGCCGCGGCGCTTGGGCTCTCGGGCGGGGAGAAGCCGGCCTTGCGGCTGCTCGCGCTGGCCCAGGACGGCAATCGGTGCGGCGCGGAACCGAAGAACGTGTTTTCCGTGGAAAGCACGGTCCGGACCCGCCGCGTGGGGCCGCAGCGCCTGAAGATGCAGGAGGGCGGGACGTACGGGTTCAGGATGACGTTCCCGAGGGACGGATACCTGACGCTGCTGGACGTGGACGAGCGGGACCTGGTGGCGCCCATGGTGCCGGTCGCGGGGACCGCGGGGGCGTCGGTGCGGGTGCGGGCCGGGGAAACCGCATGGGTGGGCGCCCGGGAGAGCGCTTGGATTCCGGAGCCCTTCGAACAGGTTTCCAAGGAGGGGCAGGACCGGTTCGTGGCCGTCGTGTCCGACGAGCCGCTGCTGGAAGCCGGCGAGACGGTGGAGTTCGGGGACGAACTCTCCGGGGCGGTGGTGTCCCGCCTGGCGGAGCGCCTGGCGGCCTGGCCGGCGGAATCGTGGGGCGCCTGGGTGCTGCAGGTGGCCATCGTTCCGCGGTAAGAGCGATGGAGATGCCCGTTTGAAGGGAGAAACGCGATGAAGCGGGTGGCGCTGTTCGTGGGCGTGGACCGGTACGAGGACGGGGCGTTCCGGGACTTGCGGTATTCGATTGCGGACGCGGCGGCGCTGGCGGCGGCGTTCGGGCGGTACGGGTACAAGACGCACGTGGCGACGAATCCGGGGAACCGGGCGCTGCTGGACGAGGTGGAACGGCGCACGGCGGGGCTGGGGCCGGGGGACGTGTTCGTGTTCTTCTTCGCGGGGCACGGGTACACGGGGAGCGGGGGCGAACACCTGCTGATCTGCCGGGACGACCGGCTGCTCGGCTTGCGGCACAACCGGGCGGGCGTGCCGGTGGACCTGCTGGGGGATTTGACGAACGGGAAGGGGTTCCACCGGGCCTTCCTGCTGGATGCGTGCCGGACGGACGTGTTCTCGGGGGTTGAGGGGCGGGGGGCGGCGGGGACGCGGGATTTGGGGCTGGTGGCGATGCCGGACGCGGGGAAGTATCCGGGGACGTGCTGCGTGGTGCGGTCGTGCGACCGGTTCTGTCCGGCGCTGGAGTTCGAGGACCTGGGGCACGGGGTGTTCACGCAGGCGGTGCTGGACTTCCTGTCGGAACCGGAAGGGCGGGCGGTGCGGATGGGGGAAGCGTTCGCGGGCGGGGTGCGGGAGCGGATGCGGGAGATCCTGCGGCGGGAGGGGAGCGTGGCGGAGCAGACACCGACGTTCCAGTCTAACGGTGCGGCGTTCGCGCTGTTCGGGGAGGAAGCGGTGGCGGGGGATGGCAAGCGGGAACGCGGGAGGGGGGCCATGGGGAAGGAGCGGGAGGGGAAGGAAGGGAAAAACGCCTTGCGGGAGGGGGCGGTGCGCGACCGGGTGTCGCTCGCGTGGGGCGGATGGACGTTGCGCGTGTTCGCCGGGCCGGAGGTGCGGTTCGGGCGGGAGAGGCCGGGTCCGGGCGGGACGGACTTCACGCTGCGGCCGGGTCCGGGAGATCGGAGGGATCCGTACGGGCGGATCAGATGGCTCAGGATCAGCGGGTTGCACTGCACCTTCGCGCGGTGCGGCGGGGACGTGGAGGTTCGCGACGGGGTGCGGAGCGACAGCGGGCTGGAGAGCGCCTCTACCAACGGCACCTGGTGGGAGGGACGGCGCCTGCGGGGGCCGGCGCGGCTGGCTGCGGGGGAGGCCGGTACCGTCGCCTTTGGCGGGGCGGCGGCCGATGGCGCGGTGGCGCTCCGGGCGGAATGCGGGGACGGCTGGCTGCTGCTCCGGCGGGAGGACGGCGTCCGGGAGGCGTTCTTGATGCTGTGGGGCGAGTTCGGGCTTTCTCGCCTCGACCCCGCCGCAGGGGAACTGCGGCTCTGCCGCCGGGACGGGGCGTTCGCCTGGCAGGCCGGGAGCCAGGGCGCATGGATTCTTCCCGGGGAAAGCAGCGACACCCCCGCCGGCCGGTTGGCCAGCTTCTGAACCGGCGGAGCACGGAGATGGAAACGATGGACAACGGAATGGACGATGCCCTGACCATCGGCGGTCTGGAGACGTTGCGGGATGGAGACACGTTGTGGCTGGCGGGGCGGTACAAGGTGGTGCGGCGGCTGGGGGAGGGCGGCATGGGGAGCGTGTGGCTGGCGGAGGACACGAAGCTGGACGGGAAGCAGTTTGCCATCAAGATGCTGCCGGCGGTGTTCGCGGGGAAAAAGGGGGCGTACCGGCAGGTGAAGCAGGAAGCGCTGATGGCGATGAAGCTGTCGCACCCGAACATCGCGACGGTGCGGGCGTTCGAGGAGGACGAGGGAGGGGCGCCGTTCCTGGTGATGGACTACATCGAGGGGAGGGGGCTGGACGAAATCCTGGCGGAGAAGGGGCCGCTGGGGGAGGCGGAGACGCGGAGGTTGCTGGGACCGGTGGCGGCGGCGCTGGACTACGCGCACTCGCAGGGCGTGGTCCACCGGGACGTGAAGCCGGGGAACGTGATGGTGCGCAAGGACGGGACGCCGTTCGTGCTGGATTTCGGCATCGCGCGGGAAATCCAGGAGACGATGACGCGGGTGACGGGGAAGTTTTCGAGCGGGACGCTGCTGTACATGAGCCCGGAACAGCTGCGGGGGCGGGCGCCGAAACCGGCGCAGGACGTGTATTCGTTCGCCGCGATGGCGTACGAGTGCCTGACGGGGGCCCCGCCCTTCTCGCGGGGGCAGATCGAATACCAGATCGTGAACGAGGCCCCGGAACCGTTGCCGGCGGATGCGGCTGCCGAGCCGTTGCGGCAAGGCATCATGGCGGGTCTTGCGAAGGAGCCGGAGGCGCGTCCGGGCACGTGCATGGAAGTGCTTGGAAATGGTGGGGCGAGCCGTCCCGGCGAGCCGGTTGCAGGAACACCGGCTGGTGCAACGGCAGGGATGTCTTCAAATGGTGGGGCGAGGCGGAGCGGGCGAGGCGGGAAGCGGAAGCGCGCTTGGAGGCGGAGCGGGCGGCGCGGAAACGAGCTGAAGAGGACGCGAGGGAAGCGCGGCGGAAGGCGCAGGCCGAGGAGCTGGAGGCCCAACGGGCGCAGGAGTCCCGCGGCCGCGCGGCGGGGTGGGCATGGTTCCTGGCCATCGTGTTGCTGGTGGGCGGCTTGGCGGCCTACGGCTGGTGGCAACAGGAACAGGAAACGTCGCAGGCGCAGGTCCGGCGTCTCCAGTCGGAAGCCGAGGCGCAACGAAAAGCCCAAGCGGAAGCCGAAGCGAAGTGGAAGGCGGCGGCCGAAGCGCAACGGCGGGCGCAGGAGGAAGCCGAACGAAAGACAGCGGAAGCCCGGCAAGAGCTGGAACGGCAACGGGCGGAGGCCGAAGTGCAACGGCTGGCACGGGCGGAGGCCGAGCGGAAGGCGGCGGCGGAAGCCGAAGCCAAGGCGGAGCAGGAGCGGAAGATGAAGCCATCCATCCTGCTGAAGTCCATGCTCGATGGCCGCGAGGTGGCGGCAACCGTGACGGAGGGGCTGGCACGGAGCGGATTGACGACGCCTGTGACGGTGAACCTGGAGGTTGGAGGGAGCTATAGCTTCGCGATGGAGTACGAGGAAGGAGGAAGGAAGTACGCGGGGCGGAGGACGGTGATGGCGAAGGATCGGGGGGTAACGGATGCGGCGGTGGTGCTGGAAGAAGTGAAAGAGGATGTTGCCGGACCGACGAAGACCATTACGCTGCCCGGCGGGGCGACGATGGAGATGGTGAGGTGCCCGGCGGGGAGCTTCTCAATGGGAAGTCCGCCCGGTGAGACCGGCCGCGACGACGACGAGACGCAACACCGGGTGACTCTGACGGAAGGTTTTTGGATGGCGAAGACGGAGGTGACGCAGAAACAGTGGGAGAGCGTGATGGGGGACAATCCGTCATACCACAAGGGGGACAACCTGCCGGTGGAGAGTGTGAGCTGGGACGAGTGCATGGAGTTCTGCCGGAAGACAGGATTGCAGTTGCCGACGGAAGCGGAGTGGGAGTACGCGTGCCGCGCGGGGACGACTGGGGATTACGGCGGGGCAGGGGATCTGGACACGATGGGTTGGTATTCGGGAAACAGCGGAAACGAGACGCACCCGGTGGGGCGGAAGCAGGGAAATGCATGGGGTTTGCAAGACATGCACGGGAACGTGTGGGAGTGGTGCGCGGACTGGTATGACGGCGGATATTACGCGAAAAGCCCCGGAGTCAACCCCCAAGGCCCGGCCTCCGGCGTGTACCGCGTCCTCCGCGGCGGGTGCTACTGGAGCGACCCGCGGCTCTGCCGGTCGGCGAACCGCAGCTGGAGCGATCCGGGCTACCGCGACGGGGACTACGGCTTCCGCCCGGTGGCTCGCCAGGACTAAAAGGCCGTCCATCATGGCGACGCGGAGCAGAGGAAGAAGGGGAGCGAGCGGCGGAGGACGCGGTGCAAGCCTTGTTGGTAATGAGTTCCTGGACGCTATGAAAAAGCCATTGAACAAATGCCGCGCGCCGGAGCATGATGCGAGCCAGCAGGTGATTGGTTACCACCCGCTGTCCGCATGGGAGACGTCCAGCCCCACCTTGGGCCAAAT